>NZ_JBWKOU010000003.1:463812-522298 GCF_059416245.1 Curvibacter sp. GW821-FHT09D12
CCGATGGCTCCCCTGTTTCATGGTCAATTGGCTCCTTGAACGGATCATGATCAAAATAGACTGGGGGATCATTTCACCAATCAGAGCGAAACGGAAACCCCATGGCCCATTACACCGCCAGCGTGCGCTGGCAACTCGATGGCAGCAGCTTCAGCCAGCGGCGCTACAGCCGGCGCCACCTATGGCACTTTGATGGCGGTGTGAGCGTACCGGCCTCGTCATCGCCCCATGTTGTGCCGCTGCCTTGGTCCGATCCAGCGGCGGTCGACCCTGAGGAGGCCTTTGTGGCGGCCTTGTCCAGCTGCCACATGCTGTGGTTTCTGGACCTGGCGGCACGGGCCGGCTGGGACATCGTGTCGTATGACGACGAGGCCAGCGGCGTGATGGCCGCCGATGCCCAAGGCCGGCAAGTGATGACCGAGGTGACTTTGCGGCCGGTGGTACGCCTGGCAGCGGGCGTCGAGCGCGATCAGGCGGCCCTGCAGGCCTTGCACCACCGGGCCCACGAGGCCTGCTTTCTGGCCAACTCAGTGCGCACCCGCATCGAGTGCGAACCCAGCTTTGCCATGGAGGCGCCATGAACACCGGCAGCACCACGAACAGCGGAGGCATCGTCATTGCGCCCTTGCAGGCCGGCGACCGGACCGACTGGCTGCCGCTGGCACAGGCCTACAAGGCGTTCTACCAGACCCCCACCCGAGACGCCGAGTACCAGCGGGCCTGGGAGCGCTTGCTGGCCGGCGACGGTGTGCAGGGCCTGGGCGCCCGCGTGCAGGGGCAATTGGTGGGCATCACCCACTACCTGTTCCACACCAGCACCTGGGCACCCCGGGTCTGCTACCTGCAAGATCTGTACGTGTCGGAAGCCCACCGCGGACAAGGCACGGCAGCCGCGCTGATCGAGGCCGTGGCCAAGGCGGCGCAGCACGGCGGCGCGCAACGCCTGTACTGGCTGACCCAGTCGGACAACCTGCGGGCACGCCGCCTGTATGACCGGGTGGCCGAACACCGGGGCTTCATCCGCTACGACCACCCACTGCCCGGCTGAAGAGACCGGGCCGAAGAAGCCAGGCTGAAGCAACGAGCCAAAGAGGCGCGCTCAGTCGCCCTGCACGGCACGGGTCAGGCGGCTCAAGGCCTCCAGCACCCCCTGCACGGCCTGACGGGTCTTGTCGTCGCTCAGGGCACCCTCGGCCGTGAAGGCCTCGGCTGCACGCCCCAGCGCGTACTGCTGCGGCACCACCAGTGATGCAAAGTTCATCTGCAGATACTGGCGCACGTAGTTGAGCGCTCGCAAGCCCCCCATGGGGCCGGGCGAGGCCGACAGCAGCGCCGTGGGCTTGTTGGCCGTGGCCGCGACACCCGTGGGCAGGCGCGACAGCCAGTCGAAGGCGTTGATGAACAAGGGCGTCGGGAACCCGTTGTACTCGGGCGTGACCACCACCAGGGCATCGCTGTCGAGCAAGGCCTGCTGCAGGGCCGTGGCCCCGGCGGGCACGCCGGAGGCGGCCTCGGCGTCACCGTCGTACAGGGGCAGGTCCAGGGCCCGCAGATCCAGTTCATGGGGCACAAAGCCGGCCTGGGTGGCACCCAGCGCCACGGCATGGGCCAGTCGGCGATTCAGCGAACCCTGGCGGGCGCTGCCGGAAATGATCAGAAGACGCGGAGATGGGGTGGACATGAACAAGGCTCCAAGGCGGGGATTGGCGACAATGCCAGACAGTGCATATGCACCGGGCTGCGCCATTGTGCAGCCCCCATCGTCCGCCGTCTGTCAGACAAAACTAACGTTGATCAGAATCCCGCCCATGAACCCTGCCCCCCGTTATTGGTTGATGAAATCCGAGCCCGAAGAATGCTCGATCGACGACGCCCTGGCCGCCCCAGAGGCCACCGTGCCCTGGACCGGGGTACGCAACTACCAGGCCCGCAACTTCATGTGTGACCAGATGCAACTCGGTGACGGCGTGCTGTTCTACCACTCGAGCTGCGCCGAGCCCGGCATCGCGGGTCTGGCCCGGGTGGCCTCGGGCGTGCGCCCCGACCCCACCCAATTCGACGCCACCTCGCCCTACTTCGATCCCAAATCGCCGCCCACGGCACCACGCTGGCTGCTGCTGGATGTGCAGGCCTTGCGCAAGACCCGGGTGGTCGGCCTGGGTGAGTTGCGTGCCCAGCCCGAACTGGCCGAGATGACGGTGTTGCAGCGAGGCAATCGCCTGTCCATCACCGAAGTCACGCCTGAACAATGGGCGTTCATCGAAAGCCGCCTGCTGTCAGGCGCCTGAGCCTTGACCCTCCAGCGCAAAGCGCTGAAACAGTTCGATCACCTTCAAGGCCATCGGGGCCGGCGTGCGATGGCGCAGGCGCACGATGCCCATGTCGGCGTACACCACCGGCAGTTCGGGCAGCTCCAACGCACGCAGCAGACCTTGCGCCACCAAGTCGGCCACCGCCAATTCGGTGGTGGCAATCACGGTGTCCGTGCCCAGGCCGATCTGCTGCAACAGCCTGGGGTCATCGCACTCCAGCGCAGGCTGGGTCAGTGCGTCGCCACCTCCCAGCTTGGCCAGCACGGTCTTGAGTGCTTCGGGCAGGCGGGTGGTCCCGACGCCGTAGGGCCAGACCTCGGCCAGGCGATGCGTTCCCGGGCCCAGGGGGTGCTCGGCCCGCACATAAAAACGCCCGGCCTGCCGCATCAACGGCTCGACCTGCAAGGCCGGGTCGGTCGGCAGGTCGCGCACCTCGGCCACAAAGAACTCGATCTGCTCCAGCCGCAAGCGCTCCAGCAGCAAAGCCCAGTTGTTGATCTCCAAGCGCATCCTGATCTGGGGATAGACCTGGCGAACCTCGGCCACCACGTGGGGCCCCAGGGTCACATTGGGCATGGGCCCCATGCCAAAGGCCACATCCCCGAGTTGGTGTTCGAGGTAGAGGGCCAGGTCACGCTCCAGGCAGCGGGCCTCAAACAACAGACGGCGCGCACGCTCCAGCAAAAAGGCACCGGCCGGTGTCGGTCGCACCTCCCCGGGCTGGCGCTCGAACAACCGCAGGCCCAGCTGGGCCTCGATGGCCTGGATGCTGCGGCTGAAGGCTGGCTGGCTCAGGTGCACCCGCGCCGCCGCACGCGCGAAATGGCGCTCCTCGGCCAAGGCCAGCACATGACGGTATTGGTTCAGGTTGATCATGGTCAATGCAGCAATCACATCATGATGATGCAGACAATGCAATAGACACATTAAAACACCCGTCTTACATTCGCAAAAAAACGAATGGAGACTTGCCCGTGACTGCCAACCAGTTCCAGAACACCCTCATCCTGTGCTTCATGATCGGCTTCGCGCTGATGGAGTTCATCACCCGACGCTACCAACGCACGGTGACCGCCAATGCCAACGACACCAAGCTGGAACTGCTGATGTTCCTGAGCCTGCTGGCCATCACCCAGCCCCTGGCCTTGCTGGCCACCGCCAAGCTGGGCTCCTGGCTGGCCCCCGACTGGCACAACCGACTGGCCGACCTGCCCGCCTGGGCCATGGTGGGCCTGCTGCTGGTCGGCGACGACATGACCCAGTACTGGTGGCATCGCCTGTCGCACTCGCCCCTGATGTGGCCCCTGCACCGGGCCCACCACTCGGCCAGCTACATGAGCATCCGCATCACCTACCGCAACAACTTTTTCTACTACCTGATGATGCCGGGCCTGTGGATTGGCGGCGCCCTGCTGTACCTGGGCGTGGGGGGCATGGTCTATGCCAGCTACATGATCGTGAAGCTGCTGGTGATCCTGGGCGCCCATTGCGCCTGGCGCTGGGACGAGCCGCTGTACCGCATCCGCGCCCTGCACCCGCTGGTGTGGCTGCTGGAGCGCACCGTCTCCACCCCGGCCACGCACTGGGCCCACCATGCCATCACCAATGAGGACGGCATCGGCCACTACAAGGGCAATTTCGGCAACCTGCTGTTCTTCTGGGACGTGCTGTTTGGTTCCGCCCACATCACCCGCCGCTACCCTGCCCAGGTGGGCCTGATCGACGACCGGCTGTTTGGTGAGGAAAAGTGGCAGCACCAGATGTTCTACCCGGTGCTGCAAAGCCAGCGGGCGCACAGCGCGCTGAGGGCGGGTGGCAAGGCTTATGAGGAAAGGGGCGACTTGGCGAGCAAACAAGCTTGAGCTGGAAGCTCCCTGTTCAAGCCGACGACTTGCCCCATGGGGGGCGGCAGCGGCACCCGATCATGATATCTTGGGCAATATCATGGCAAAATGAATACCGCAGCCAAACTGCTGAGTGCCATGCGGCGCAACCCGAGCGATTGGTCCATGCCAAACGTGCTGCGCCTGGCCCGGCACCATGGCTTGGAAGTCAGAAACAATGGTGGTAGCCACTGTGTTTTCTCTCACCCGCTGCTGGCCGAGCACCTGACCATACCGGCTCGGCGCCCCATCAAACCCCTCTACATCAAGAGGTTGGTCACACTGATTGATCAAGTCCAGGCATCGTCTTCATCATGAGTCCCGTGCGAATCCCCTCCGTGCAGCCCCCTTTCCCTTTTGAGGCCTACAGCCATGTGCTGGGCCCCATCGCAGCGGAGGATGGCGGCGGCTATCAGTTCAGCATGCCCGATTTTCCGGGCCTGCTGGCGGATGGAGACTCCGAGATGGAAGCCATTGCCGACGGACGCGAGGCTTTCCTGGCGGTTGTGAGCGCCCTTGTGGACCAAGGGCTCCCGATTCCGGCGCCACAGTTCAAGATCCAGGATTTTGCGCCGGTTGCCGCATCAGGCCGATTGCTGACCCGCGTGCCCAAATCCATGCACCGCCAACTGGCCGCACGTGCCAAAACCGAGGGGGTGTCGCTGAACACCCTGGTCCTCACCCTGATCGCCGAAGGCCTGGGGCGACGCAGCGCTGTCGACCTCACCCCCTGACCGAGCCGGCTTAACGCACCATAAGTTCATGAAAAAAGCCACCGCCTTGGATCATGGGTGGTACCTTGCGGTGCCAGGCTCGGACGAGCCCACGTTGCACACACCACTGCGGGCTCAGGCACCACTGCCCTGGGGCAGCTCCAACTTGATCACAGCTCGATACCCCAAAGCTTTGGCGTAGCGCTGTACTGTTTGCATCGAAGGCTGGCGCCCGCCACTCTCCAACCTGGCAATCGTGCTTTGGCTTGTGCCCATGCGCTGGGCCACCTCGGCCTGGGTCAGGCCTGCACGATGACGAGCCGCGATGAGTTCTCGCGCCATTTCGAACTCATCGGCCAATCTGTCGTACTCGGCTTGAGCTTCTGCCTCAGCGAGCAGGCTGGGTTTGAAATCTTTCAAGCTTTTCATATCACCGCCTCTGATCTGTCTAAGGCCATCTCAATCGCTTTTCGGGGTGTGGCCTGGGTCTTCTTCACGAACACATGCAGCACGATCAATCTTTGCCCGCTGATCACGGCATCGACGGCCCGAGAAATGCCATCGCGCCCCCGCAGCCGCATTTCCCACCGTTTGTTTTCAAGCGGCCGCACGTGCGGCAAGCCGACTTGCTGGGGCCCCAGGTCCTCCAGCAACTCGGCAATCCGCAGGAAGCGGGCCTTCATGTCCGCAGGTAACGCTCCCAATTCGGGCTCTGCCAACGGGTGAATCACAACGGTCCAAGCGCTCAAATTATATCCTTTTGGGTATTTTTTGAGGTCGCGGTCAACACCTGTGCCAGAAGACCTGCGTCAAAACCCCAATGAAAAAGCCTCATGGGACGAAACGTCGCATGAGGCTTAGGAGGCATTTTCAGACGCAGGGCTGCACGGCAGCCAGAGCCCAGGCCGCATCCCGCCCTGAAGGTCAGGGTGGAAGGGCGAAGCGGGGCGGGGCCATCAGGCCCCTGCTCCTTACTTGCGCGCTGGCGGCAGGTCGGTGCAGCTGCCGTGGGCGGCTTCGGCGCACAGGCCGATGCTTTCGCCCAGCGTGGGGTGCGGGTGGATGGTCTTGCCGATGTCGATCTCGTCGGCGCCCATCTCGATGGCCAGGGCCACCTCGCCGATCATGTCGCCAGCGTGCGTGCCCACCATGCCGCCACCCAGGATGCGGTGGGTCTCGGCGTCGAACAGCAGCTTGGTGAAGCCTTCGTCGCGGCCGTTGGCAATCGCACGGCCCGAGGCGCTCCAGGGGAACAGGCCCTTCTTGACCTTGATGCCCTGGGCCTTGGCCTGGTCTTCGGTCAGGCCCACCCAGGCCACTTCGGGGTCGGTGTAGGCCACGCTGGGGATCACGCGGGCATTGAAGGTGGCGCTGGCCAGTTCCTTGTCGCCCTTGAGTTCGCCGGCAATCACCTCGGCCGCCACGTGCGCCTCATGCACCGCCTTGTGCGCCAGCATGGGCTGGCCCACGATGTCGCCGATGGCGAAGATGTGCGGCACATTGGTGCGCATCTGGATGTCGACGTTGATGAAGCCCCGGTCGGTCACGGCCACGCCGGCCTTGTCGGCGCTGATCTTCTTGCCATTGGGCGTGCGGCCCACGGCCTGCAGCACCAGGTCGTAGGTCTGCGGTGCGGGCGCCGTGCCGCCTTCTTCGGCCGCGGCAAACGTCACCTCGATGCCTTCGGGCGTGGCCTTGGCCGACACCGTCTTGGTCTTGAGCATGATGTTGTCGAAGCGGTGGGCGTTCATCTTCTGCCAGACCTTGACCAGATCGCGGTCAGCGCCCTGCATCAGGCCGTCCATCATCTCCACCACGTCCAGGCGCGCGCCCAGGGTGCTGTATACCGTGCCCATTTCGAGGCCGATGATGCCGCCACCCAGGATCAGCATGCGCTTGGGCACTTCCTTGAGCGCCAGCGCGCCGGTGCTGTCGACCACACGCGGATCGTCAGGCATGAAGGGCAGGCGCACGGCTTGCGAGCCGGCCGCGATGATGGCGCGCTGAAAGCCGATGGTCTGGGCCTTGCCCGTGCGCACCTGGGCTTCGCCGCTGGTTTCTTCCACCTGCAGCTGGTGGCTGCTGATGAAGTTGCCGTAGCCCCGCACCACCGTCACCTTGCGCATCTTGGCCATGGCGGCCAGACCGCCGGTCAGCTTGCCGATGACCTTTTCCTTGTGGCCGCGCAGCTTGTCGATGTTGACCGTGGGGGCCCCGAAATCGACGCCCAGATCGGCCATGTGGCTGACCTCGTCCATCACCGCCGCCACGTGCAGCAGCGCCTTGGAGGGGATGCAGCCCACGTTCAGGCACACGCCACCCAGGGTGGCATAGCGCTCGACCAGCACCACCTTGAGGCCCAGGTCGGCCGCGCGGAAGGCGGCCGAGTAGCCACCGGGGCCGCCACCGATCACGATCACGTCGCAATCGATGTCGTTGCTGCCCGTGGGCGCTGCGGCCACCGGGGCCGGGGCGGCAGCCACCGGCGCAGGGGCTGCGGCAGCGGGTGCCTGGGCTGCGGCAGCAGGCGCTGCAGCGGCAGCACCGGCCACTTCGAGCGACAGGATCACCGAACCCTCCGCCACCTTGTCGCCGAGCTTGACCTTGAGTTCCTTCACCACGCCGGCGTGCGACGAGGGGATCTCCATCGAGGCCTTGTCGGACTCGACCGTGATCAACGATTGCTCAGCCTTGACCGTATCGCCGGGCTTGACCAGCAGTTCGATGATGGCCACTTCGGAAAAGTCACCGATGTCGGGGACCTTGATGTCTATCAGGCTCATATGGAACCTTTCAATTTGATCGTGAAGATGTTGATGGGCGCGGCCGAGTTGCGGTCGAATTCGCAACTGGCGGCCAGGCCGGCCTCGGCCACCTCGCGGGCGGTCTTGGCCCGGGCGTAGGTGGCATGCATGGCGCCGAGGGCAAAGCTGCGTCCGGAGCCGATGCCCCAAAACTCTTTGAACTCGAACACCTCGCGGTAGCTGTACAAGCCATAGATGCCGCTTGCGTTGGCAATCAGCACGCTGAACTGGCTGGACTCGTAGGGGTCGTTGTCGTCTTCCTTGGTCTGCAGAAAGAAGGTTTCTTTCAGCAGCGGGTGCAGTCGCGTGAAGGTGTCAAACACCTCGTCGCGGCTGCCCAGACGCAACTGATCCTTGGGCAAGGCATTCAGCGCCTTGCGCAGCACCGGGAAATGCGCCACGGTGCCGGCCATGCCGATGTAGCTGGGGCCGCCCATCGCATCGACCTTGAAGAGCTTTTCATTCTCTTCAAAGCGCTGCGACAGCCGGGTATCGCCAAAGGTGACCAGGGTATCGGCCGCAATGGCCACCTGCCCACCCTTGCGCACGACGACCACGGTCGTCATGCGCAGGCCCCCTGCCCCATCGGGCACACGCCGGCCTGCCGGGCGCCGCCAGCCCACACCACAGCGAGCGTGGGGTGCCGTGCCGTCACAGCAGGACGCGACGGAAGTCGGCCAGGATCTGACCCAGGAAGGCGTTGAAGCGCGCGGCAGCCGCCCCGTCGATCACGCGGTGATCCCAGGTCAGCGACAGCGGCAGCATCAGGCGCGGCTGGAAGGCCTTGCCGTCCCACTTGGGTTCGATCTGGCTCTTGCACACGCCCAGGATCGCCACCTCAGGCGCATTGATGATGGGCGTGAAGTAACGCCCACCAATGCCGCCCAGGCTGGAGATGGTGAAGGTGGCACCGCTCATGTCGGCCGGGCCCAGCTTGCCATCACGGGCCTTCTTGGCCAGTTCGCCCATTTCCTGGCTGATCTGCAGCACGCCCTTCTTGTCGGCGTCCTTGATCACCGGAACAACCAGGCCGTTCGGGGTGTCGGCGGCAAAACCGATGTGGTAGTACTGCTTGTAGACCAGCGAGTCGCCGTCGAGGCTGCTGTTGAACTCGGGGAACTTCTTGAGCGCGGCCACCGAGGCCTTGATCAGGAAGGCCAGCATGGTCACCTTGACGCCGCTCTTCTCGTTCTCCTTGTTGGTGGAGACGCGGAAGGCTTCGAGGTCGGTGATGTCGGCATCGTCATGGTTGGTGACGGCCGGGATCATGATGGCGTTGCGCAGCAGGTTGGCGCCGCTGATCTTCTTGATGCGACCCAGTTCCTTGCGCTCGATCGGGCCGAACTTGGCGAAGTCGACCTTGGGCCAGGGGATCAGGCCCAGCTCAGAGCCACCACCACCGGTCGAAGCCGGAGCCTTGGCGGCCTGTGCCTTGGTCTGCACCGCACCGGCCATCACAGCCTTGGTGAAGGACTGCACGTCGGCCGGGGTGATGCGGCCCTTCAGGCCCGTGCCCTTGACCTCTTCGAGCGGCACACCCAGTTCGCGGGCGAACTTGCGCACCGAGGGCGAAGCATGCGGCAGCGCAGCCGAAGGCGTGCCCGGCTGGTGGGCCGGCACGGCCAGGGCAGCGGGCGCGGCGGCCACGGCAGCCACAGCAGCAGCAGCTACCGGGGCAGCAGCTGCGGCGGGAGCGGCGGCCGGGGCCGCGGCGCCAGCGACGCCTTCCAGCACGGCGATCAGGTCACCGATGTTGACCTTGTCGCCGATCTTGACCTTGAGCTCCTTGAGCACGCCGGCATGCGACGAGGGGATCTCCATCGAAGCCTTGTCGGATTCGACCGTGATCAGCGATTGCTCGGCCTTCACGGTGTCGCCGGGCTTGACCAGCAGTTCGATCACGGCCACGTCCTTGAAGTCGCCGATGTCGGGCACCATCACATTGACCGGGCCGGCCGCAGCGGCCGGGGCCGCCACAGGTGCCGCCACCGGAGCGGGTGCGGCAGGGGCCGACGCCGCAGCAGCCGGCGCGGCGGGTGCTGCAGCCGGGGCTTCGGCGACACCCGCCACCTCCAGCGCCACCACCACCGAGCCTTCGGAGACCTTGTCACCGAGCTTGACCTTGATTTCCTTCACCACGCCGGCATGCGACGAGGGGATTTCCATCGAGGCCTTGTCGGATTCGACGGTGATCAGCGACTGCTCGGCCTTGACCGTGTCGCCCACCTTGACCAACAGCTCGATGACGCCCACTTCGTCGAAATCACCGATGTCGGGGACCTTGATATCTACCAATGCCATGTTGTGTCTCCTGGCCGTATCAGGCGTACAGCGGGTTGATCTTGTCGGCCTGGATGCCGTACTTGGCAATGGCCTCGGCCACCTTGGCCACGGGCACGGTGCCTTCTTCGCTCAGCGCCTTCAGTGCAGCCACCACAATGTAATGGCGGTTGATCTCGAAGTGCTCGCGCAGCTTGCTGCGGAAGTCGCTGCGACCAAAACCGTCGGTGCCCAGCACCTTGTAGGTGCGGCCCTTGGGGATGAAGGGGCGGATCTGCTCGGCGTAAGCCTTCATGTAGTCGGTCGAAGCCACCACCGGGCCATTGTGGGCGCCGAGTTGCTGGGCCACGAACGGCACACGCGGGGTTTCCAGCGGGTGCAGCAGGTTGAAGCGCTCGGCTTCCTGACCGTCGCGGGTCAGTTCGTTGAAGCTCGGGCAGCTCCAGACGTTGGCGGCCACGCCCCAGTCCTTCTCCAGCAGCTCTTGCGCAGCAATGCTTTCACGCAGGATGGTGCCCGAACCCAGCAATTGCACGCGCGGGGTCAGCTTGGCGCCTTCCTTGCACAGGTACATGCCCTTGATGATCTGCTCTTCGGTGCCGGGCGTCAGGCCGGGCATGGCGTAGTTTTCGTTCAGCAGGGTCAGGTAATAGAAGACGTTGTCCTGCTTTTCAACCATGCGCTTCAAGCCATGGTGCAGGATCACGCCCACTTCGTGTGCGAAGGTCGGGTCGTAGCTGACACAGTTCGGGATGGTGCCGGCCAGGATGTGGCTGTGACCATCTTCGTGCTGCAAGCCTTCGCCGTTCAGCGTGGTGCGGCCCGAGGTGCCGCCCAGCAAGAAGCCGCGGGCCTGCATGTCGCCAGCCGCCCAGGCCAAATCGCCAATGCGCTGGAAGCCGAACATCGAGTAGTACACGTAGAACGGCACCATGATGCGGTTGCTGGTGCTGTAGCTGGTGGCCGCAGCAATCCAGCTGCTCATGCCGCCGGCCTCGTTGATGCCCTCTTGCAGGATCTGACCGGCCTTGTCTTCGCGGTAGTACATCACCTGGTCCTTGTCGACCGGGGTGTACTGCTGACCTGCCGGGTTGTAGATGCCCACCTGACGGAACAAGCCTTCCATACCGAAGGTACGGGCTTCGTCCACCAGAATCGGCACCACGCGCGGGCCCAGGGCCTGGTCACGCAGCAACTGGGTCAGGAAACGCACATAAGCCTGGGTGGTGGAGATCTCGCGGCCTTCGGCCGTGGGCTCCATCACCGACTTGAACACCTCCAGCGAGGGCACGGTGAACTGCTCGTCGGCCTTGGTGCGGCGGTGCGGCAGGTAACCCCCCAGGGCCTTGCGGCGCTCGTGCAGGTACTGCATTTCCGGGGTGTCGTCGGCCGGCTTGTAGAACGGGATGCTCGGCAGGTCGCTGTCCGAAATCGGGATGTTGAAGCGGTCGCGGAAGATCTTGATGTCTTCGTCGGTCAGCTTCTTGGTCTGGTGAACGTTGTTTTTGCCTTCACCGGCCTTGCCCATGCCAAAGCCCTTGACGGTCTTGATCAGCAGCACGGTGGGCTGGCCCTTGTGCTTGGTGGCGGCGGCGTAGGCGGCATACACCTTCTGTGGATCGTGGCCGCCGCGGCGCAGCGCCCAGATTTGCTCGTCGCTCATCTTCGACACCATTTCGAGGGTGCGCGGATCGCGGCCGAAGAAATGCTTGCGCACATAGGCGCCGTCGTTGGCCTTGAACGACTGGTAGTCGCCGTCCAGGGTTTCCATCATGACCTTGCGCAGCGCGCCGTCCTTGTCGCGGGCCAGCAGCGGATCCCAGTCAGAGCCCCACAGCAGCTTGATCACGTTCCAGCCAGCACCGCGGAACTCGCCTTCGAGCTCTTGCACGATCTTGCCGTTGCCGCGCACCGGGCCGTCCAGGCGCTGCAGGTTGCAGTTGACCACGAAGATCAGGTTGTCGAGCTTTTCGCGCGCCGCCAGACCGATCGCGCCCAGCGATTCCACTTCGTCCATCTCGCCGTCGCCACAGAACACCCACACCTTGCGGTTTTCGGTGTTGGCAATGCCGCGGGCATGCAGGTACTTCAGGAACCGGGCTTGGTAGATCGCCATCAGCGGGCCCAGGCCCATCGAGACGGTCGGGAACTGCCAGAACTCGGGCATCAGCTTGGGGTGGGGGTAGCTCGACAGGCCCTTGCCGTCCACTTCCTGGCGGAAATGCAGCAATTGCTCTTCGGTCAGGCGGCCTTCCAGGTAGGCGCGGGCGTAAACGCCAGGCGACACGTGACCCTGGATGTAGAGGCAGTCACCGCCATGGTTTTCGCTCTCGGCGTGCCAGAAATGGTTGAAGCCGGCGCCAAACATGTGGGCCAGCGAGGCGAACGAGCCAATGTGGCCGCCCAGATCACCGCCATCCAACGGGTGGTGGCGGTTGGCCTTGACCACCATGGCCATGGCGTTCCAGCGCATGTAGGCGCGCAGACGTTCTTCGATTTCGATGTTGCCAGGGCAGCGCTCTTCCTGGTCGGGCTCGAGGGTGTTGACATAACCGGTGGTGGCCGAAAACGGCATGTCGATGCTGTGCTCACGCGCATGTTCGAGCAATTGCTCAAGCAGGAAGTGGGCGCGCTCTGGGCCCTCAGCGTCGATCACGGCGGACAGTGCGTCCATCCACTCACGGGTTTCTTGGTTGTCCAGGTCTTGTGCCGGGTTGGCAGCAATGCCGGGCACGTGCTCGGGTTGGGCTGACATGCTTGTCTCCTGCTAAAGGGGTTGCGTCATGATTTTGACGGGGCGAGTGTCTCACAAAAAATTCAAATTTCAAATTATGACCTTCGATTTCGCATTATGAACTCACATGTTTTCCACCTCCGATACATGACCTGACACTTGAGCCCCCTCCCCTACACTTGAGGGCATGCAACCGTCTGATTCCGCCGTGCCGTCCAGCGCCGGCAAACTGCGCACTGTCGCCTGGATCCGCCATTGGTGGGGTCAACAATCCCCCAACCGGCAGGACCGCTTTGCCATGCTGGCCCCGCTGGTGGCCGTGGTGATGTTTTTGGCAGCCATCGGTTCTGCATTCTGGTACCTGAGGGCCGAGGAAATCGAGCGCGAGCACGAAGCCGTGAAACGAGATGTGGAATACGCCCAGCAGCGCCTGCGCCTGCGCCTGCTGGAGCGACAGGAGCAACTGATGCGCCTGGCCCGCGACGTCTCCAACCGCGAGCTCAACCGCAACGACTTCAACGCCCGCGCCGACAACCTGATCAACCAATACCCCGAGCTGCAGACCCTGAGCTGGATCGACGACAAGCGGCGGGTGCGCGCCTCTCGCGCGGCCCCCACCGTGCCGGGCTCGCGGCTGCTGAACCCGGGCGACACCCTGCGCGCCGGCGAGACCGACGAGACCTATGGCCTGACCAAGGACCTGCAGCAGCCGGTCTACTCTCAACCGGTGGGCAATGAGGAGTCAGCCCAGTTGCAGCTACACGTTCCCCTCAATGAACAGGGTCGCTTTGCCGGTGTGGTGGCTGCGGAATACTCGGTCGACGGCCTGCTGCGTTATGGCGCCCCCACCGAGGTGCTGGCCAAGTACGCGGTCTCTCTGATCGATGCCAAGGGCCATTTGCTGGCTGGGGCCGTGCTGCCCCCGCACAGCAAAGCCAGCCGCCTGCTGCCCTGGACGGTCAAGGCCAATGAATTCGAGGTGCCCGTGTCGCCCATCGGCAACAGTCTGCTGCTGCGTGCCCAGGGTTACCGCACCTCGCTGGGCCTGATCGGCAGCGGGCAGTTCTGGCTGGTGGGCGTGCTCAGCGTGATGACGGCCTGGATGCTGATCGCCAACTGGCGCCACACACGCCGACGCGTGCGCACACAAGAGGCCCTGGTGGCCGAGACCAATTTCCGCCGCGCCATGGAAAACTCGATCCTCACCGGCATGCGGGCCATGGACATGGACGGCAAGGTCAGCTATGTGAACGCCGCGTTCTGCCAGATGACGGGCTGGACAGCCCAGGAGCTGGTCGGCCAGACCCCGCCCTTCTCTTACTGGCCCGAAGAGGACCACGCCGCACTGGCTGCGCGCCTGCGCGACGAACTGTCAGGCAAGACCATCCAGGGCGGCTTCCAGGTAAAGGTCAAGCGCAAGAGCGGCGCCCTGTTCGATGCGCGCCTGTATGTGTCGCCCCTGATCGACGCCCATGGCCACCAGACCGGCTGGATGACGTCGATGACCGACATCACCGAACCCAACCGCATCCGGGAGCAGCTCTCGGCCTCGTACGAGCGCTTCACCATCGTGCTGGAGGCGCTCGACGCCTCGGTGTCCGTCGCACCGCTGGGCAGCGAAGAGCTGCTGTTTGCCAACAAGCTTTACCGACTGTGGTTTGGCGCCCACACGGGTGGCCACCTGCAGCTGGTGGTCCAGGCTGGCGTGCCCACCAGCCAGTCGCAGGAGCAATCGCTCGATGACGTGGACGGCCTGGCCGGCCTGCCCACCGAATCGCTCACCACGGCCCAGGCCGAAAACGCCGAAATCTTCGTGCCCGAGCTGGGCAAATGGCTGGAAGTGCGTTCACGCTACCTGAACTGGGTGGACGGCCGCCTGGCCCAGATGGTGATCGCCACCGACATCACCCCCCGCCGCCAGGCCGAGGAACAGGCTGCAGCCCAGGCCGAGCGGGCGCAAAACGCCAGCCGCCTGATCACCATGGGTGAAATGGCCTCCAGCGTGGCGCACGAGCTCAACCAGCCGCTGACCGCCATCAACAACTACTGCAATGGCATGGTCTCGCGCATCAAAGACCAGCAGATCACCGAAGAAGCCTTGCTGGCCGCGCTGGAAAAGACCTCCAAGCAGGCACAGCGGGCTGGCCAGATCATCCAGCGCATCCGATCTTTCGTGAAGCGCAGCGAACCCAACCGCACCCTGTCGGACATTGGCGGCATGGTCAGCGAGGCGGTCGAGCTGGCCGAAATCGAACTGCGCCGGCGCAACGTGCGCCTGAGCTACTACGTGGCCGCCCGCCTGCCACGCCTGCTGGTCGACCCCATCCTGATCGAGCAGGTATTGGTCAACCTGATGAAGAACGCCTCCGAGTCCATCGACGCCGCCGACCGCCCCTCCCCGCGCCGCAGTGTGGAGTTGCGCGTGGTACCGCGCCAGGTCGATGGCCAGAACGCGGTCGAATTCTCGGTGGTCGATACCGGGCAGGGCCTAGCCCCCGAGGTGCTGGAGCGCCTGTACGAAGCCTTCTTCTCGACCAAGGCCGAAGGCATGGGCATCGGCCTCAATCTGTGCCGCTCCATCATCGAGTCGCACAGCGGCCGAATGGAGGCTGAGAACCTCTACAATGGCGCCGACATCACAGGTTGCCGGTTTTCCTTCTGGTTACCTGTGGCCCAACAGCCCATTGAGGGCGCTGCACGTTCTGCTGAACAGACAAGGATCCCGGGGTAACGCATGAGTTTGATTCCAAAGAAGGGCACTGTTTACGTTGTTGACGATGACGAAGCCGTCCGTGATTCCCTGCAATGGTTGCTCGAAGGCAAGGATTACCGGGTTCGCTGCTTCGAATCCGCTGAAGCCTTTCTGAGCCGCTACGACCCGCGTGAGGTCGCCTGCCTGATCGTCGACATCCGCATGGGCGGCATGACCGGTCTCGAACTGCAAGACCGCCTGCTGGAGCGCCGCTCCCCCCTGCCCATCGTCTTCATCACCGGCCACGGCGACGTGCCCATGGCTGTCAACACCATGAAAAAGGGCGCCATGGATTTCATCCAGAAGCCCTTCAAGGAAGAAGAATTGCTGGGCCTGGTCGAGCGCATGCTCGAACACGCCAAGGGCGCCTTCAGCGAGTACCAGCAGGCCGCCAGCCGCGACGCCCTGCTGTCCAAGCTGACCTCGCGCGAAGCCCAGGTGCTGGAGCGCATCGTCGCCGGCCGCCTGAACAAGCAGATCGCCGACGACCTGGGCATCAGCATCAAGACGGTCGAGGCCCACCGCGCCAACATCATGGAAAAGCTCAATGCCAACACCGTGGCCGACCTGCTGAAGATCGCGCTGGGACAAAACGCCCCGAAAGCCTGATCACCCCCATTTTTGCTATCAACGTCATAGCCAACTTCGCCCGCCTGATTGCTTCCAGCGGGCGTTTTTACTTGAGAATCCGAAAACATGACCGCACAACTCATCGACGGCAACGCCCTCTCCAAGCAACTGCGCGCCCAGGTGGCCGAACGCGCCTCTGCCCTCAAGGCCCAGGGCGTCACCCCCGGCCTGGCCGTGGTGCTGGTGGGTGACAACCCGGCCAGCCAGGTGTATGTGCGCAACAAGGTCAAGGCCTGCCAGGACAGCGGCCTGCACTCGGTGCTCGAGAAATACGAAGCCGACATGAGCGAGGCCGACCTGCTGGCCCGCGTCGAGGCCCTGAACAACGACCCCAGCATCCACGGCATCCTGGTGCAACTGCCGCTGCCCGCGCACATCGACGCCCAGAAGGTGATCGAAGCCATCTCGCCCCTGAAAGACGTGGACGGTTTCCACATCGCCAGCGCCGGTGCCCTGATGACAGGCATGCCCGGCTTCTGGCCCTGCACCCCCTACGGCTGCATGAAGATGCTCGAATCCATCGGCTACGACCTCAAGGGCAAGCACGCCGTGGTGATCGGGCGCAGCAACATCGTGGGCAAGCCCATGGCCCTGATGCTGCTGCAGAAGAACGCCACCGTCACCATCTGCCACAGCGCCACCCGCGACCTGAAGGCCCAGACCCTGCAGGCCGACGTGATCGTGGCTGCCGTGGGCAAGCGCAACGTGCTCACCGCCGACATGGTCAAGCCCGGTGCCGTCGTGCTCGACGTGGGCATGAACCGCAATGACGAAGGCAAGCTGTGCGGCGACGTCGACTTCGACGGCGTGCGCGAAGTCGCCAGCCACATCACCCCCGTGCCCGGCGGCGTGGGCCCCATGACCATCACCATGCTTCTCGTCAACACCCTCGAAGCCGCAGAACGTGCGGCCTCTGGGGCTTGAAGCCAGCCCTTTCGGCGCCACCATCCAAAGCATGAGCAATCCACTCCTCGACTTCTCCGACCTGCCCCTGTTCGACCGGATCCAGCCTGACGACGCGGCCCCGGCCATCGACGCCTTGCTCGCCGATGCCAACC
Organism: Curvibacter sp. GW821-FHT09D12; assembly: GCF_059416245.1. Taxonomy (NCBI): domain Bacteria; kingdom Pseudomonadati; phylum Pseudomonadota; class Betaproteobacteria; order Burkholderiales; family Comamonadaceae; genus Curvibacter; species Curvibacter sp. GW821-FHT09D12. Next base: position 480,979 of record NZ_JBWKOU010000003.1, read on the forward strand.
AGGCCCTTGAAACCGTCACCGCCCCCGGGTTTCCAGCCGACTGGCTGGCCATCGCGCGGGTGCTGGATGTGGCCACTGAACGCCTGGGCCGCGCCTGGGGTGCCATCAGCCACCTGAACGCCGTGGCCGACACGCCCGAGCTGCGTGCCGCCTACAACGAGGCCCTGCCCCGCGTCACCGAGTTCTGGACCCGCCTGGGCGCCGACGAACGCCTGTACGCCAAGTACAAGGCCATCGACGTGGCCAGCCTCAACACCGAGCAGCGCCAGGCCCACCTGAATGCCGTGCGCAATTTCGTGCTTTCAGGCGCCGAGCTGCAGGGCCCTGCCCGTGAGCGTTTCGCCCAGATCCAGGAACGTCACGCCGAGGTCACCCAGAAGTTCAGCGAGAACGCGCTCGACGCCACCGATGCCTTCGCCTACTACGCCAGCGAAGACGAGCTGGCCGGCGTACCGGCCGACGTGGTGCAGGCGGTCCGCCAGGGCGCCGAGGCCGAAGGCCAGGCAGGCTACCGACTCACGCTCAAGATGCCGTGCTACCTGCCCGTGATGCAGTACGCCCACAGCAGCGCCTTGCGCGAAAAGCTCTACACCGCCTATGTCACACGCGCCAGCGAGCTGGGTGATGCCCGCTTTGACAACACCCCGCTGATCCGCGAGATCCTGGCCCTGCGCCACGAAGAAGCCCAGCTGCTGGGTTACGCCAACTTTGGCGAGGTGTCCCTGGTGCCCAAGATGGCCCATTCGCCGGCCCAGGTCAGCGAGTTTCTGCGTGACCTCAGCCGCAAGGCCCGGCCCTACGCCGAGCAAGACCTGGCCGACATGCGCCAGTTCGCCGCCACCGAACTGGGCCTGGCCGATCCCCAGCCCTGGGATTGGCCCTACATCGGCGAAAAGCTCAAGGAAGCGCGCTACGCCTTCAGCGAGCAAGAGGTCAAAGAGTACTTCACCGCCCCCAAGGTGCTGGCAGGCCTGTTCAAGATCATCGAGACCTTGTTCGAAGTCAACATCCGGCGTGACCAGGCCCCGGTCTGGAACCCAGCCGTCGAGTTCTACCGCATTGAACGCAACGGGCAACTGGTGGGCCAGTTCTACCTCGACCAACCCGCCCGCACCGGCAAGCGCGGTGGCGCCTGGATGGACGACGTGCGCGCCCGCTGGCTGCGGCCCGACAACGGCCAGTTGCAAACCCCGGTGGCCCATCTGGTGTGCAACTTTGCCTCCGGCGTGGGCGACAAGCCGGCCCTGCTCACGCACGACGACGTGATCACCCTGTTCCATGAATTCGGCCACGGCCTGCACCACCTGCTGACCCAGGTCAGCGAGCGCGACGTATCAGGCATCAGCGGGGTCGAGTGGGACGCCGTCGAACTGCCCAGCCAGTTCATGGAGAACTTCTGCTGGGAGTGGGACGTGCTGCGCCACATGACCGCCCACGTGGACACCGGCGAGCCCCTGCCGCGCGCCCTGTTCGACAAGATGATCGCGGGCAAGAACTTCCAGAGCGGCCTGGGCACCCTGCGCCAGATCGAGTTCTCGCTGTTCGACATGGAGTTGCACACCCGGGCCGACGCACCCGACGCCTTCATGGACGTGCTGGCCGCCGTGCGCCGCGAAGTGGCCGTGCTGCAACCGCCGGCCTTCAGCCGTACCGCCCACACCTTCAGCCACATCTTTGCCGGTGGCTATGCCGCCGGCTACTACAGCTACAAGTGGGCCGAAGTGCTGAGTGCCGATGCCTACGCCGCCTTCGAAGAAAGCGTGCTGCCCGATGGCAGCCCCAACCCCGAGACCGGCCGGCGCTATCGCCAGTCCATTCTTGAGGCCGGTGGCAGCCGCCCGGCCATGGAATCGTTCAAGGCCTTCCGGGGCCGTGAACCCAGCCTGGATGCGCTGCTGCGCCACCAGGGCATGAACTGAGACCCTGCCCCTGCAGACAACCCCTGCTCACTGACCATGGCCGCCCCCACTTCAGCCTTTCAGACCTCGACCTCGGTCAGACACCTGCGGGTGTCCGGCCCCCTGCTGCTGGGGGCTCTGCTGGCCCTGGGAGCGGGGCTGATGGCGGCCCCCCCCGTACAGGCGCAGCAGGTCTACCGCATCGTGGGCCCTGACGGCAAAGTCACGTTTTCAGACCGGCCGCCCGAAAAACCCGATGCCAAGGTCGCCACCGTGCGCTCCGGCAGCAGCCAGGCCGAGGCCAATGCCACCCTGCCACCCGACCTTCGGCGCATGGCCAACCAGTACCCCGTCACCCTCTATGTGACCCGTGACTGCGATGTCTGCAGCGCCGCACGCCAGGTGCTGACTAGCCGTGGCATCCCGTTTGCCGAAAAAACCATCATTTCCAACGCCGACATCAGCGCGTTCAAGCAGCTCAGCGGCAGCGACACCCTGCCCGCGCTGAGCATCAGCAGCCAGTTCCTGCGTGGCCTGCAGGAGAACGAATGGAAGAGCTACCTGGATGCTGCCGGCTACCCGCCCCAGATCCAGCTGCCTGCCGCCTACCGCCGCCCGGCCCCTGAGCCACTGGTGCCCGCGGGCGATGCCCCAGCCAAGCCCCTCAGTGACACCAAGCCCAAAGCGAAGCCCGCCCCTGAATTGCCGGTGGCCCCCAGACGCGCCACTGAAAACAACCCCGCAGGGCTTCAGTTCTGAGCCTGCGCCTTTGCCGTCGGCTCTTTTGCAGTCGGCACTTTCAAGCCTGCGCTTTTGGGTCGGGGCCCCCTCTCGGCTCAGGCTGGATTCAAGCGCCTTCAAGACGACCTTGGTCAACAGCAGGGGCCTCCAAAGCGTGCCAAGGGCTCACGAAGCCACTAAACTCGGAACCCGTCCGTCGTCAGAAATGAGCGGGTGATGCCGCCGCGGCGGGCTCACCGCTGCCGGCTGTCTTCTTCAAGGTTTCTCATGCGCACTTTCCTGCGGGCTCTGGCCCTGCTCATGCTCCTCCCCCTGCTGGGCTTGGCCGGTTTGGCCTCGGCAGCCCCAGGCCCCACGGGCGCGGCCCCCTTCCGCATCGGGGTGGCCCCCCACTCCAGCGCCCGGGTGATTCTGGAGATGTACCAGCCCCTGCGTCTGTACCTTGAAAAAGCCCTGGAACACCCGGTCGAGATCGTGACCGCGCCCGACTTCACAGAATTCGCACGCCGGGCCCTAGCCCAGCAATACGACATGGCCATCACCACCGGCCACCAGGCCCGGCTGCTGCAGACCGACGCCGCCTACCGCCCTCTGCTCACCTACCAGAACGACTTCAAGGCCGTGGCCCTGGTGGGCCCTGACAGCGACTACCGCAACCCACAAGACCTCAACGGCAAACCCGTGATCGGCCTGTCGGCCAGCTCGCTGGTCACCCTGTGGGGGCAGCACTGGCTGATCCGCAACAGCGTCAGCAACACCACCATGCGCTACGTCAGCGCGTCAGACAGCGTGGGCCAATTGCTGCTCAAGGGCGAAGGCAGCGTGGGCTTCATGTCGCTAGCCAACTTCCAGAACCTTCAGCCCGCCGTGCGCGACCGCCTGCGCGTGGTGGCCGAAAGCCTGCCCATGGCCGGCCGCGTCTACGTGCTGAACCAGCGCCACGCCAAACGCTATGACGAGATCCTGGCGCATCTGCGTGCATTTGCCGACACCCCCGAAGCCAAGCAGTATTTCAACCGCTACAACCTGGGCGGGTACCGGGCCCTGGAGCCGCGTGAGCTGGTGGCCCTGGAGCCCTACGCCAACGAGGTCCGGCTGGCGCTCAAGCAAGGCAAATGATGCGCCTGCACCTGCCTTGGCGCACTGTGCGCGGGCGCCTGCTCATGGCCGCCCTGCTCGTCGAAATGGTGATGCTCGCCTTGCTGGTGGGCAACAGCCTGCGGCTGCTGCACGACGCCATGGGCGACCAGGCCCGCGAGCAAGCCGACCAGATCGCCCCCGTGCTGTCGGCGGCATTGGTGGCCCCGCTCGCGCAGTATGACTACGCCACCGTGCAGGCCGTGCTCGATGAAAGCCATGCCATCCATGGCATCGAATACCTGGCCGTGACCGATGCCAGTGGCGAGGTGGTGGCCACCAGTGGCTGGCCCACTGGCAAGGCCCTGCCCCCGGTCACGGGTGAGTTCAACCTCGATGCCGCCAACACCCCGCCCCGCTACGACATGGCCCTGCCCATCCGCCAGTCAGGCCAGACGCTGGGCAAGCTGCAGTTCGGCCTGGACCTGACCCGCATCCTGGTGGCACGCCAGCAGCTGGTCACCCAGGGCGTGCTGATTGCGCTGTCCGAGCTGCTGCTGTCGGCGGGCCTGCTGACGCTGCTGGGCCTGCTGATCACGCGGCAGTTGTCGGTGCTGACGACCGCCAGCCTGCGCGTGGCCCAGGGGCAGCTCACCATGCAGCCCGTGCCCGAAGGCCAGGATGATGTCGGCCGCCTGGGTGCCGCCTTCAACGTGATGTCGCGGGCCATTGCCGAGCGGGTGGAACAACTCACCCGTGCCAACCAGGAGACCGCCGACATTGCTGCCTCGCTGCAAGAGCGCAACCGCGAACTGGCCCTGAGCCACGCCCAACTGAGCGCCGAGAACGCCATCCGGCTCAAAACCCAGCAAGAGCTGGAAGACGCCCTGCAGCGCATCGGTGACCGCAACGAGCAGCTCAATGCCATCTTCGAGCTGAGCCCCGATGGCTTTGTGGCCTTCGACAGCGAGCAACACGTGAAGTACGCCAACCCGGCCTTCCACCGCCTGACTGGCCTCAGCACCAGTGACGTGGTGGGCCTGGACGAAGCCTGCTTTTCAGCGCGCCTGGCCCAGGCCTGCCAGCCCAAGGCCCGCTTTCCGGGGCTGGCAGCCTTGCTGGAGCCGTCCCATACCGGGCGTGGCCCGGGCGCCGGCCCGCGCCATCAGATCGAACTGGCGGCGCCCCTCCACCGGGTCTTGCAGGTGGCCCTGCGCGAATCGGCCGCCGAATCGGTGTCGCAGATCCTGTACCTGCGCGACGTGACCCACGAAACCGAAGTGGACCGCATGAAGAGTGAGTTCCTCTCACACGCGGCCCATGAGTTGCGCACCCCCATGGTCAGCATCTTTGGCTACACCGAGCTGATGCTGCACATGCCTTTCAAGGAAGAAAAGCGCAAAGAGGTGCTGGGCATCATCTACCGCCAGTCCGAACTGATGATTGCCATCATCAACGAACTGCTGGACCTGGTGCGCATCGAGGAGCGCCGCGGCCAGGACTTCGACTTTCAGGCTGTCGATGCCGACGCGCTGACCCGGCAGGTGGTGGTCGATTTCGGTGTGCCCGCAGGCCGGCAAGGCCCGCTGTTGCCGGCCGAAGCCGGCCCGATGTGGGTGCGGGCCGACCGCAAGAAGCTGATGCAGGCGGTGCGCAACATCGTCTCCAATGCCTACAAGTATTCGCCCGACGGGGGCGACGTGAGCGTGAGCCTGCTGCAGGCCCACCCCGACCAGCCCGGCCGCCTGGGCATCCGGGTGCGCGACCAGGGCCTGGGCATGACGCCCGAGCAAGTGGCTCGCGTGTTCGAGCGCTTCTACCGCGCCGACACCTCGGGCCAGATCCCGGGCACCGGCCTGGGCATGAGCCTGGTCAAAGAGATCATCGAGCTGCACGGCGGCACGGTCGAGCTGCACAGCGAGTTGGGCCAAGGAACCGAAGTAACCCTGTGGGTGCCTGTGACGGAAGGTCCGGCACCTGCACCTCCCTCGGCCTGATGTCGAAGCATCCCCCCAAACAGAAGGGCCCCGCGGGGCCCTTCTTCTTGGCAACTCAAAACACCTTGCGGCTCAAAACCCCAAGACGTGCGGCAACCAGGTCGAGATGGCCGGTACAAAAGTCAACAGGATCAGCACGATCAGGTGCGCCAGCAAAAACCAGGGCAGCTCGCGGGTCAGGTCCTTCAGCGGCACCTTGGTGGCCACCGAGGTCACGAACAGCAGCCCTCCCACCGGGGGCGTGATCATGCCCAGCGTCAGGTTCACGATCACCACCATCGCGAAATGGATCGGGTCGATGCCCAGCGCCGCCGAGATCGGTGCCAGGATGGGCACCATGATCATCACCCCCGGCAAGGGCTCCATGAAAATGCCGAACAGCAGCAACAGCACGTTCACCGCGATCAGGAAGGTGACAGGCGAGAGGTTCCAGCCCACGATGGTCTGTGCCAGTTGCTGAGGCACGCCTTCCACGGTCAGCACCCAGGCAAAGGCCGCCGACGCCGCCACCACCAACAACACCGAAGCCGTCAGCAAGGCCGAGCGGGCCGCAATGTGCGGCAGCGCCTTCCACTCCAGCGTGCGATACACCCATTTGCCGCAGACCAGGGCATAGAACACCGCCACCACCGACGCCTCGGTGGGGGTGAAGATCCCGAAGCGGATGCCCACCAGGATCAACACCACCAGGCCCAGTGCCGGGATGGCCTTGAAACTGTTGACCAGCATCTCGCGGCCCGAAGGCTGCGGCTCGCGCGAGCGGTAGTCACGCTCGCGGCAAACCCGCCAGTTCACCACTGCCATGGCCAGCGCAATCAGCAGGCCGGGGATGAACCCCGCGATGAACAGCCCGCCCACAGAGACCTGCTCATCCTGCAAAGCGTAGATGATCATGATGATCGACGGCGGGATGATGGGCCCTACGATGGCCGTGCTGGCCGTCAGTGCCGCCGCGTAGGCACGCGAGTAGCCCGCCTTTTCCATCATCTTCACCATCATCGAGCCCGGGCCGGCCGCATCGGCCAGGGCCGAGCCCGAGATGCCCGAGAACAGCGTCAGCGACAGGATGTTGGCATAACCCAGGCCGCCGCGCAGGTGGCCCACAAACTGGGCGGCAAAGCGCAACAGCACCGTCGTCAGCGCACCGCCCGACATGATCTCGGCGGCCAGGATGAAAAAGGGCACCGCCATCAGCGGAAAACTGTCGATGCCGGTGAACATCTCCTTGAAGACGATCAACTGCGGGTAGCGCCCGCCGACAAACACGGCCAGCGAGGCCGACATGGCCAACGCAAAGGCCACCGGGAAACCGAGCGTCATCAAGACGATGGCGGCAATGAAAAGAGTCAGGGTCATGGGTGTTGTCTCCGGCCGTTCACAGCGAGGCTGCCGATTCGGCATCCATCTCGTCCGACTCTTCAAAGCGGCCCGCCGAGATGTAGCCACGCGCCACAAACATCAGGTGCAGCAGCATCAGCACAAAACCGATCGGCATGGCCGTGTAGATGTAGGCAATCGGGATGTCGGTGGCCGCCGTGGTCTGAAACCGCGTGGCCCACACATACAGGATGGAGAAGTACGTCATCACGGCACAGAACAAGCCCATGCCCACCACCACCACCGTGCGCAGCAACCGGGCCAGCGGGGTGCTGACCACCTGATGCAGGTTGTCGATGGCCACATGGCCACCAAAACGCAGCACCAGGCCGGCCCCCAGAAAAGTGCCCCAGATCATCAGGTGGCGGGCCACCTCTTCGGCCCAGACGATGGAGTCGCCTGTGGTGTAGCGCAGCACCACATTGGCAAACACGATGCAGGCCATGACCAGCAACAACAGAATCAGCACCCAGCGGTTGCAGGCCACCAGGACGCGTTCAAGGCGATTGAACATAGGCAATGGAACAGGTGAACACGGCGCCACTGGGGCGCCGTGAAGGTGGGGGAAAAGACGGGCCCCGGCCACCTGCGGCGGCCAGGCGGACCGGCTTACTTGGCGTGGCTGATCTCGTCCAGCGTCTTCTGGCCGAACTTGCTGGCGTACTGCTTGTAGGCCGGGGCCAGGGCCGCCTGGAAGGCCGCACGATCCACCTGGGTCACCACTTGCACGCCATGCGACTTGATCTCTTCAACGCCCTTCTTCTCGACCTCATCCACAAACTTGCGCGATGCCAGCGCACCGGCCTTGGCACCTTGCGTGAAGGCGGCCTTCTGGGCATCGTTCAGGCTGCCCCAGAATCCGGGCGACACAATCAGCGCCATCGGTGCGTACACGTGCGAGGTCAACGTCAGGTGCTTCTGCACCTGCCACAGCTTGGCCGACACAAACACCGAGATCGGGTTCTCCTGGCCGTCGATGGTGCCTTGCTGCAGGGCCCCAATCACTTCGGGCCAGGCCATGGGGGTGGGCGAGGCACCCAGGGTGCGGAAGGCCGTGATGTGCACCGGGTTCTCGGTCACCCGGATCTTCAGGCCCTTGAGGTCTTCGGGCTTGCTGACCGCCACCTTGTTGTTGCTCAGGTGGCGAAAGCCCTGCTCCCCCCAGGCCAGGGCGATCAGGCCGCGGGCCTTGAACTTGCCCAGCAGGTCCTGGCCGAAGCTGCCGTCCAGCACGGCGCGGGCGTGTGCGGTGTCACGGAACAGGAAAGGAATGTCCACCACACCCACATCCGGCACGAAATTGCTCAAGGCCCCCGTGGACACAATCACCGCTTCGACCGTGCCCAACTGCAGGCCTTCGATCAGCTCGCGCTCACCGCCCAATGCACTGGAAGGGAACTGCTTGAACTTGAAGGCGTTGTTGGTGGCCTTCTCTACCGATTCAGACCAGGCCTGGGCGGCGGCACCGTAGTGCGAATTGATGGCCAGCGCATAACCCAGCTTCACCTCCTTGGCCTGTTGGGCTAAGGCCATGCCAGAGCTGGCCGCCAGGGCCGATGCCACACAGGCGGACAGAATCGTGCGACGCAGAAACATGGTGTTTATCTCTATGTTGTGAATATGTTAAGTAACCTGTAATTGTAGGTTTCACATTCACAAGCCTCGTGTGCCGCAGGGCTCACCCAGGGCTGCGCCGCCCTTGCCCAAACGACATGGGGGCCATCGCCAATGCAGATTGCAGCCCGGTGCCCGGGCTCAAAACAGGTCTCAGTAGCTCAGGGTTTCCACACCACGCGGCGTGCCCAGCAGGCACACGGCGGCCTTCTGATGGGCAAACACGCCCACGGTCACCACGCCAGGCCACTGGTTCACTTCGGATTCAAAGGCCAGCGGGTCGGCGATCTTGAGGCCGCGCACATCCACGATCACCTGGCCGTTGTCGGTGATCAGGGGCTGGCCGTCTTTCAGGCGCACGCTGCCCTCACCGCCCAGGGCGGCGAACTGCCGGATGATGCGCTGGGCGGCCATGGGGATCACCTCGACAGGCAGCGGAAAGCCGCCCAACACCGGCACCTTCTTCGACTCGTCGGCAATACAGACAAAGCGCTTGGACAGGCTGGCCACGATTTTTTCGCGCGTCAGGGCCGCGCCACCGCCCTTGATCATGTAACCGTTGCCGTCGATTTCATCGGCCCCGTCAATGTAGACCGACAGGCTGCTGACCTGGTTGGCATCCAGCACCGGGATACCCAGGGCCTTCAGTCGCACCGTCGAGGCCTCGGAGCTGGACACCGCACCCGGGATCTGGTCGCGCATGCTGGCCAGCGCATCGATGAACTTGTTGACCGTCGAGCCCGTGCCCACCCCCACGATTTCGCCTGGCACCACGTAGTGCAGCGCGGCCTGGCCAACCAGGGCCTTGAGTTCGTCTTGGGTGTAGGTGGTGGTGCTCATGGGGAATCCGGGGAAGTGGGGTGAGGGATTGGGGGAAAATCGGGGGAAGACTTACAAAACGCCCGAATTATCCAATGTCGCTTCTGCCCTATGCCCTCGCCCGCCCCTTTTTGTTCAGCATGGACGCCGAAAAGGCTCATGAACTGACCCTGAACGCCCTGGCGCGCACCCAAGGCACGCCGCTGCAATGGGCCTGGGCTGGCAGCCGGGTGAGCGACCCGGTGACCGTGGCTGGCCTGAGCTTTCCCAACCGCATCGGCCTGGCCGCCGGGCTCGACAAAAACGCCCGCTGCATCGACGCGCTGGGCGCCCTGGGCTTTGGCTTTGTCGAAGTGGGCACCGTCACCCCCAAGGGCCAGCCGGGCAACCCCAAGCCGCGCATGTTCCGCCTGCCCCAGAGCAACGCGCTGATCAACCGCCTGGGCTTCAACAACGAAGGGCTGGACGCCTTCATCGCCAACGTCAAACGCGCCCGCTTCCGCACCCAGGGCGGCAGCCAACCCATGCTGCTGGGTCTGAACATCGGCAAAAACGCTGCCACGCCCATCGAACAGGCCACCAGCGACTACCTGACCTGCCTGGACGGCGTCTACCCCCATGCCGACTACGTGACAGTCAACATCTCCAGCCCCAACACAAAAAACCTGCGCGCCCTGCAAAGCGATGAAGCCCTGGACCAGCTGCTGTCGGCCCTGGCCGCCCGGCGCGCCGAACTGCAAGCCGCCCAGAACCGCCGCGTGCCCTTGTTCGTGAAAATCGCCCCCGACCTGGACGAGGCCCAGATCGAGGTGATTGCCGCCACCCTGCAGCGCCACGGCATGGACGGTGTGGTGGCCACCAACACCACCCTGAGCCGTGATGCCGTCAAGGGCCAAGCCCACGCCGAAGAAGTCGGTGGCCTCAGCGGCGCCCCGGTGCTGGAAGCCAGCAACCGCGTGATCCGCCGCCTTCGCGCCACACTGGGCCCTACCTACCCCATCATCGGCGTGGGCGGTGTGTTGAGCGGCCGCGACGCCGTCAGCAAGCTCGAAGCCGGCGCCAGCCTGGTGCAGCTCTACACGGGCCTGATCTACCGAGGCCCGGCCCTGGTGGGCGAAGCCGCCGCCGCGCTCAAGGCGCACCACCCGCATTGACGCGCCACGAAAAAGCCTGACCTAGCTCAGGTTTTGCTTTCCTGGGCTTGGGCACAATGCTCCACCCTCACCCTTGTTCGCCAAGCTCCCTATGCTCAGTTTTCTCCCGCCCCTGCTCAGGGGCGTCATCGCCTTTGTGCTGCTGGTCCTCAACACCTTGTTCTGGTGCGCCCTGCTGTTCATCCTGGCGCTGTTCAAGCTGGTACTGCCCTTTCAAGGCGTGCGCAGCTTCATCGACCCCTGGCTGAACCGCATCGCCACAGCCTGGATCAGTTGCAACAGCGGCTGGATGGCCCTCACCCAACGCACCCGCTGGGATGTGCAAGGCGTCGAGCAACTGCCCTACCAGGGCTGGTACCTGGTCAATGCCAATCACCAGAGCTGGGTCGATATCTTTGCGTTGCAACACCAGTTGAACCACCGCATCCCGATGCTCAAGTTCTTCATCAAGCAGCAGCTGATCTATGTGCCGGTGATCGGCCTGGCCTGGTGGGCGCTGGATTTTCCGTTCATGAAGCGCCACTCGCGCGATGCCCTGCGCAAAAACCCGGGCCTGCGCGATCAAGACCGCGAAACCACCCGCAAGGCCTGCGAGAAATTTGCCCAGGTGCCCACCAGCATCATGAACTTCGCCGAAGGCACGCGCTTCACCCCCGACAAGCACCGCCGCACCTCGTCGCCCTACCGCCACCTGCTCAAGCCCAAGGCCGGCGCGCTGGCCCTGTCGCTCAACGCCATGGGCGAGCGGTTTCACTCGCTGATCGACGCCACCATCGTGTACCCCGATGGCGTGCCCAGCTTCTGGGATTTTCTGTGCGGGCGTTGCCCCCGCGTGATCATGCGCGTGCACCAGGTGGCCATTCCGCCCGAGTTTGCCCAGGGCGACTACGACAAGGATTCTGAATTCCGCGGTACTTTCCACCGCTGGCTGGGTGATCTTTGGGAGCGCAAGGACGCCGAGATCGACACCCTGCTGCCAACCAAGCCCGCTCCAGGCAAACGCTGAGCCACGGCGGCCACCCGGCCGCCGTCAAACACCTGCCACATCCGGCAGGCCACAATCCCCCCGTCGGGCCGCAACCGCGGCCCGCACCACACACACTGGAGCCACCATGCCCAACACTCGGGACACCGACAAGTCCATCCCCCTCGATCAGCCCCTGGTCAACGGCCTCACGCCGGCTGAGATCTTCACCAGTTGCGTGGAGGGCTTCAACTTCGGCACCGCCCACCAGGAAAGCTGGATCGAGCGCTTCGGCGAACCCGAATGGGATGCCGAGTTCGTCAACGAACGCACCGGCTTCACCTGCCGCATCGCCACCTTCTTCGAGCTGCTCGAAGACGAGACCGGCGACGCCGAAGCCGAGGACTACACCGTGCTGCGCTATGTGGTTGAACTCAAGCTGGGCGACGCCGAGTACATCTCGGTGATGTGGGAGGCTCACAACGCCGGCCCGGCCGACGCCGAGTTCATGAAGCAGTGCGCCCACAAGACCCTGATCAAGATGAGCGCCGTGATCGGCGTCAAGGTGGGCTACGAGCTGATGCAAGACCCGTCGGAGTACTGATCCACCCTGGGCAGCCCAGGCCCTCCTGGAACCCAGGCGGGCCTGCGACCGCCCTCTCTGCCCAGCCACCGCGGTTGGGCACTTACCCCATATTTGTCACTATGATCAAGTGCTAAAAATTACCAATGAGTAAAAGGGGTGTAATTTCATGGTGGTTTGTTACGTGAATCTCAGGGCTCCAGGCCGATCGCTCGGTTCGATGATCTTGGCGGGGGCCCTTGTGATCGGGCTGAGTGCCTGCGGCGGCGGCAGCGGCGGCGGTAGTGGCGCTAGCAACGACACCGGCAACGGCGGGCAAAGCACCAGCACAGCGCCGTCCGCCCCCACGGTCGCGATCACCAATGGCAGTGCCGCCTACGCGCAGAACACGGTCAAGTTCACGGCCAGCAGCACCGACCCCGCAGGCCGCGCCCTCAGCTTCACCTGGGATTTTGGCGATGGCTCATCCGCCGTCACCGGCACCAGTGTGGCCCACGTTTTCGCGGCGGCCGGCACCTACAACCTGAAACTGACAGCCACCAACACGGCCAACGTTTCCACCGCCAGCACCCTTCCCATCCAGGTGCTGTCTTCGGCCCCTTCGACCCCACAGTTGACGATCAACAACGGCGCGGCAATTTATGCCACGGCGTCCACCAGCCTGAGTGCCAGCAGCACCGACCCCTTGGGTCTCAACCTGGGCTACAGCTGGGATTTCGGCGATGGCCAGGGTGCCACAGGCGCCAATGTCAGCCACACCTTCAGCTCAGCGGGTACCTATACCCTCAGCGTCAGGGCCACCAATACGGCCGGCCAGTCGACGACCGCCAGCCAGCAGATCACGGTCATCTCCCCTGCGGTGACCACACCCACCATCAGCAGTTCGGCCACCTTGCCCACGGTGGGCCAGGTGGTCAGCTTCACGGGCAGTGCCACCAGTGCCAAAGGCCTGGCCCTGAGCTACCAATGGGCCTTTGGCGATGGCAGCACCGGGACCGGCAGCCGCGTCACCCACACCTACACCAGCGCCGGTACCTATGCCGTGAGCCTGACGGTGCAAGACAGCAATGGCGGCAGCGCCACAGCGTCGCTTCAACAAGCCGTCGCAGGTACCGCAGCCAGCGATGCCCTCAGCGTCGATTGCAGTGGCAGCAACTGCGGTGCACTCAGCGCCAACAGCTACTCGGGCAACGGCGTAGGAGCTTGGCGCTTTGTCAACCCCGACAACGCACCCGCGGTTCTCAACATCAACATCGCGGGCGTGAAATCCGGACAACGGGCCACCCTGCTTTTTGCCAACACCGGCACCACGACAGCAGCCCAAAGCCCATCCTTGGGCACCTTGAGCAGCCCAGTGCTCAGCTCGCTCACCACCACGGCTGCCGGCACCAAGGCGACAGTGAAAGCCCCTGAACGCCTGATCAGTGCCGCAACCGAGGCCCATTTCCACAGCGAATTGCTGGCCAAGAACCAAGCCTTGTCGCGCCTGTTGTCGAGTGGCAAGATAGCCCCCCCGGCTGGGCGGGCCGCTCAGGCCAGCCCCACGCCGTCGGTCGGTGCCTCGCGCACCTGGAATGACCTCTTCGACAGCAAGACCACGCCCGTGCCCTACGCCACCACCGTGGTGGCCACGTGCGGCCTGCCATCCGGGCGCAACGTGGTGTTCTGGCTGGACCCCAATGCCACGCGGGCCGGCGTGGTCACCGCCAGTGACATCACCGCCATGCAGGCCACGGTCTGTGGCACGTCAGGGGGGTTTGATCGGATGAACAGCCTGCTCGGCGACGTCTGGGGGGCAGCGGCCAGCAGCTACCCGACCCAGTTGATCCAGGACGGCAGCAACCTGCAGGACATCAACATCGCCATCGTCAACGCCCCCGACACCGCCGGTTGGGCAGGCTACTTTTATGGCGTGAACAACTTCTTGCAATCCGCCGACGCGTCGATGGCCAATTCGAATCAGGCCTTGGTGTTTTTCATCAACGCCAATCAGATCCAGGCCTCACGGGCCTACGCCCTATCGTCGTTGCTCCACGAAGCCACACACATGACCAATTTCTACCAGCGCGCCGTGGCCCGCGACACCGCGCACGACACGTGGCTGGAAGAGACGTCCGCGATGATGACCGAAGACATCGTGACGCCAGTGGTCAATGCAGGCTACAACCCGATCGCGTCGATCCGCGTGCCCACCTACATGGCGACCGGGGGCGGCACCTCGTACATCAACTGGCTCGACCTCGCCGACGCCCATTACGCCATCGGGGGCTCGTTTGGCGCCTTCATCAATCGACGGTACGGCCTGGCGATCTACAAGCAGCTGATCACCAACTGCAACGACGGTAGCACCAGCAATGGCAGTTACACCTGCCTCGATGCCCTGATCAAGGCCAATGGGGGCAGCGGCTTTGCTGACGAGTTCTCTCATTTCGGTGCGGCACTGTTCGCTGCGCTGCCACTGTCCTCGGCCATCGACCACTATGGTCTGCCCAGTAAAACTGATGGCGGCTACACCCTGGGGGCGGTGGACACATCGCAGTTTGTGTCCTATCTCCCTGCCCAACCGACACCGATTGACGCCTCCGGCTTCAAGGCAACCAGCCATTACTACAGTGTGGACACCCTCGGTGCCGGCGCCGTGAGCTATGTGCGCAACAACGTGATCGTGCCCGCCGGCAGCACCCTGACGCTGGTGATCCGCTGACATGACCCAACACACCACGGCGCTGCGCCTGATGCTGGCCCTGGCCTGCGGCCTGGGCCTGGCGGCTTGTGCCAGCCCGGAATCCGCCACCGCCGCAGGCCCCCGGCCTGCGCGCGTGGACAACGATTCGGTCACGGCCTGGACAGGGGTCGGCCTGCTGACACGCAAGGGCAGCGCCCCCTTCTCGTGGTGGGCCTTGCAGACCAACTCAGGCCAGGTCTGGCGGCTTGAACTGCCAGCCGCCCTGCCCGACGCAACGCTGGAGCCCAGGCAGAACTGTCAGGTCGAGGCCAGCGGCGACGCATCAAACGGCATGCTGGGCAAGCGGGTTCTGCAGTTGAGCAGCCTCAAGGGCTTGCAGCGACCTGAACTGGGCGCCCCGGAAAACCTGCGCTGCCAGTTTTCACTCAAGCTGCGCTGATTCCCCGGGCTGGTCGCCAGCCACGCCGATCCTCCTGTCATACCGCGGCAAGGCCCCATACAAAAAAGCCCGCTCTGCGCAAGCGCAAGCGGGCTGGGTCGAACGGGTCGACAAGCCTATCGAAAGGCCTGCCGTGTCAGCCGTCGATCAATTCTTGTGCAGGTCGCCGTTCAGGATGTCTTCACCGTTGTCGAGCTTCTTGGCGAAATCGATGTTGCGACGGGTGCGCACCACTTCCAGACCACCCGTCTGGTTGTGACGGCGGAACGTCACGGCATTGATGCCCACCAGCTCGATGGCCTTCACGGTCTTGCCGTTCAGCGGATGGCCTTCGATGTCCACCTTCACCAGCGACGAAGCCATCAAGGCCACTTCAGCCGCCAGGATCACGGCGTCCCCCACCGGAATGCCCAAAGCCGAGTTCACCTCCAGCAGGCAGTTGCGGCCCACCGAGATCGGCGTGTTGTTGCCCCCCGAGAGCACCCCCAGCGTAGAGGCGCCACCGCCCAGGTCGGTGCCCGCGCCCACGAACACCGACGAACTGATGCGGCCTTCAACCATCGACGGGCCTTCGGTGCCCGCGTTGAAGTTGATGTAGCTGGCCCCCGGCATCAGGGTCGTGCCCTCGCCCAGGTAGGCACCCAGACGCACCTTGTGCTGGTCGGTGATGCGCACGCCCATTTTCACGGTATTGATGCGGTGCACATACAGCGGAAACTTGTCGACCATGTGCGGGGCAAATTCGGTATTGCCAAATGCAGCGCCCATCAAGGCCTGGTCAATTTCAGCCGCGTCCATCGGCACATCACCCACCCAGGCCACATTCGGGAACTTGGTGAAAATCTTGGTCAGATTCAATTGGTTCGGCTTGAAATGGCGCTGGCTCAGGCCATAAAGCTTCAGGGTGCTGTCTTCAACGCCTTGCGGATCAATGTCATCAAAGATGAAAGTGGCCACGATTTCAGAAGCGGCGCCGGCCGGGGCGGCTGCCAGCTGGGCTGCCGCCTGCTGCAGGGCCACCAGATTGGGGTGTTGCTTGCCGTCGTTCACAAACGGGGCAAAGTAACGCAGGGCCTCGGCCAGCTGTGCGGCGCTCAGCACCACGTTTTGCACACCCGCGGGCTCAACGCCCAGCACCTTCATCAAAATGGCGGCGCTGCCGGTATTCTGGCCTAGGCCATTCACCACCGGATAACGCACCGAAGCCAGCGTGCGGTTTGCTGTATAAACCTGACGCCCCACCGCAAACAAAATCGGATTCTTATAAGCCGCAGTGGCTTGATAATCGCTGACGACGCGCTTGAATGCGTCGGCGTCTTGCGGATAATCTTGGGTAGTCTGGCTCATTATCTGATTCCTTCGCCCCGGCTCGGGCTGATATTGACGAAAAATGTCCAAAATTATAAGGGCGATGCCCCCTGCCCGCCTCAACCCACGCGGATGGCCGTGGGCTGTTGGGGGTGATCGGCTGGGGATCGACCCGGTGATCGGCCGGGGTAACATCCAGCCGCACAGTTGAACCCCACCGGAGCCCACGTGACCTCTACGCGCCTGCCTGCCCTGTACCTGCCGCATGGCGGTGGCCCCTCGTTCTTCATGACCGGTGAACGCAAGCAGCGCTACCAGGCCACCGAAGACTTTCTGCGCAGCGTCAACAGCTTGCTGCCCGCCACGCCCAAGGCCATCCTGAT
The DNA here is from genome assembly GCF_059416245.1 of Curvibacter sp. GW821-FHT09D12. Classification (NCBI taxonomy): domain Bacteria; kingdom Pseudomonadati; phylum Pseudomonadota; class Betaproteobacteria; order Burkholderiales; family Comamonadaceae; genus Curvibacter; species Curvibacter sp. GW821-FHT09D12. The sequence goes on from NZ_JBWKOU010000003.1 coordinate 498,019, forward strand.
CATCACCGCCCACTGGGAGACCGATGTGCCCAGCTTCACGGGGGGCCCCCAGCCCGGGCTGATCTACGACTACTACGGCTTTCCGCCCGAGACCTACACCTTGCAATACCCGGCGCCCGGCCTGCCCGCGCTGGCGCAGCGCGCCTGCGATCTGCTGCACGGCGCCGGCCTGCCGGCCCGGGTCGACACCGACTACGGCTGGGACCATGGCGTGTTCATACCGCTCAAGGTGATGTACCCACAGGCTGACGTGCCCGTGGTGGCCATGTCGCTGCAAGCCAGCCTCGACCCCGCGCTGCATTGCCAGCTGGGTGCCGCCCTGAGCCCCCTGCGCGACGAAGGCGTGCTGATCGTGGGCGCCGGCATGAGCTATCACAACCTGCGTCAATTCGCCCTGGCCGCCCCCTGGTCGCACGATTTTCACGACTGGCTCGACACCGCTCTGCAAGGCCCTCAGGCCCAGCGCACCGAACACCTGGCGCAATGGCACCGGGCCCCGGGCGGTCTGGCGTCGCACCCGCGCGAAGAGCACTTGCTGCCCTTGATGGTGGCCAGCGGGGCCGGCTCTGATGCGCCGGGCCGCAGCCTGTGGCGTGGCGCGGTGGGCCCCAGCGCCCTGGGAGCCTGGGCCTTCGACTGAGTGCGCCAAGCCCCGGCTCTGCGCGTGCCGCCCTAGCGAGGAAGGTCGGAAAGCTCGGCCAAGTCGGCCACCACCGTGGCATTGAACAGCGAGTCACTGAAGCCCGGCCCACGCCGTTCGCTGGGGGCCGCCAAGGCCAGGCGCTCCATCTCGGCCGCCGGAATCGGGCGCGAGAACAGGTAGCCCTGCAACTCATCGCAGCCCATTTTCATCAACCAGTCGCACTGCTGCTGGGTTTCCACCCCTTCGGCCACCACCTTGAGGTTCAGGGCCTTGGCCAGCCCGATGATCGAGTTCGCAATCGAGCGGGCGTCTTCGCTCTCGGCCAGGTCAGACACAAAGGCCCGGTCCACCTTGAGCTCAGAGGCTGGCAGCCGGCGCAGGGTGGCCAGGCTCGAATACCCGGTGCCAAAGTCATCGATCGACACATGCAGGCCGATCGAGCGCATTTTTTCAAAGGTCTGCTGGGTGCCCTTGGTGTCTTCCATGGCCACCGATTCGGTGATCTCGCAGGTGAAACGCCCGGGCTGCAGGCGGTGGCGACGCAATGCCTCCGCGATGCGCTCCACCAGATCGTCCTGCCGCATCTGATAGCCCGAGATATTGACGGCCACCCGCATGCGCAGGCCCAGCTCACGCCAGTGCCCCGCGACCCGGCAGGCTTCTTCGATCACCCAGTTGCCAATGGTGCCGATCAGGCCATTGCGTTCGGCCAGGGGGATGAACACCGCCGGGCTGACATGCCCGCGCGTGGGGTGATGCCAGCGCAGCAAGGCCTCGGCTGCAGTGATGTGCAGGGTGCGGGCATCCACCTTGGGTTGGAAATAGAGCTCCAGTTGCCCTTGTTCGATGGCCTGACGCAGGTCGGCCACCAACAGGGTCTGCTCACGCAGATCGGCGCTCATCTGGGGGTCATACAGGCAAAAGTCGCCGCCCCCCTGCCGCCCCACCTGGCGGGCTGCAATCGACGCATTCACCAACAGCCGCGAACGGCCCCCATGCGCCGGGTAGACCGACACCCCGATCGAACAGGTCAGCACGGTGGTGCCGTCGTCGTGCGTCAGGGCCTGGGCAAACCGATCAAGCAACAGGCGGGCCGTGTCCAAGCCCACTGCCTCGTTGCCCGACAGCAGCAACACAAACTCACCGTCGTTGAAACAACTCAGGTCAGCACCGTCGGGCAGCGAAGACCCCAGCCGCTGCGCACTCAGCTTGATCAGCCGATCGCCAAACTCCTGGCCGAAGGCCTGATTGTGGGATTTGAACTCATCGATGCTCAGAAACACCGCGCAAAAGGCGCTGCCGTCTCGATCAGCCCGCGCAATCCAATGACCCAGTGCGGTCTCGATGCCATGCCGGTTGAGCAAACCCGTGTTGTTGTCGTACAGCGACAGGGCATCCATTTCTTCGGACACCGTCGCCAACTTTGCCCGGATGCGCCTGGACCGCCAACGCTCCCGCAACAGCAAGCCCAGAGCCACAAAAGTACACAGCAGACTGAAGGCCAGGATTTCCAACGAGATTTGAAAGTCTGCCATGCAGACGATGATGCGTCAGATTCCCGTGCGCACTGCCCCGCCAACGTCAAATACTTGTCAAAAAACCATTAATAATTCGCTGAATCATCCCCCGGGGCCTGTCCATCACCGGGTTGGCGCGGTGCATGTGCTTGGCACCGCGCCCGGGGCTAAGCCCTTCAGGCTTGGGCATACCCCATCGGGTTGCGATGCTGCCAGCGCCAGCTGTCTTCGCACATTTCTTTCAGGCCACGCTGCGCCTTCCAACTCAACACGCGGTTGGCCAGGCCGGGGTCGGCGTAGTAACTGGCCAGGTCGCCGGCGCGACGCGGTGCCACCTCGAACGGTATTTTCTGCCCCGTGTACTGCTCAAAGGCCTGCACCATCTGCAGCACCGAAATGCCCTGCCCCGTGCCCAGATTGGCCATCAGGCAGTTGCGGCCCGTCAACTCGCCCTGCAGGTAACGCAGGGCCGCCAAGTGGCCATCGGCCAAGTCCATCACGTGGATGTAATCACGCACCCCGGTGCCATCAGGGGTGGGGTAATCGTTGCCAAAAACGCTCAGTCGCGGCCGGCGCCCCACCGCCACCTGCCCAATGAAAGGCATCAGGTTGCCCGGCACGCCCCGCGGGTCTTCACCCAGCAGGCCGCTGATGTGCGCCCCCACCGGGTTGAAATAGCGCAGGCAGGCCACCCGCCAATCGGGGCTGGCAGCGGCCACGTCGCGCAGGATGTATTCGACCATCAGCTTGCTCTGGCCGTAGGGGTTGATGGGGGCCAAGGGTACCGACTCGGGCAGTGGCGAGGCATCGCAGTTGCCATACACCGTGGCCGACGACGAAAACACCAGGGTCTTCACGCCAGCCCGTTGCATGGCCCGGATCAGGGTCACCGAGCCCGACACATTGTTTTCGTAATACAAGGTCGGCTCGGCCACCGACTCACCCACCGCCTTGAGGCCCGCAAAGTGGATCACACCCTGGATCGGGTAGCGGGCAAACAGCGCATCGAGAGTGGCTGCATCCCGCACATCGCCCTGCACCAGGGCGGGCTTCAGGCCCCCCACCTCGTGCATGCGCTCCAGCACGGCCGGCACGCTGTTGCAAAAATTGTCGAGCACCACATACGGAATGCCTGCCAGGGCCAGGGCCACGCCCGTGTGGCTGGCAATGTAGCCAGCACCACCCGTCAACAAAATCATGATTCCATCCCTTTTTCTTTATCAAACCGGCTCGGGCTTACCAAAGAAGTAGCCCTGCCCCGCATCGTAAATACCCACCAGGCGTTGGGCATCCATCTCAGACTCAATGCCCTGGGCCACGATCTGCACGTCCATCGAACGGGCCAGCGCCGCAATGGCATTCACCCAGTCACCCGACACCTCTTCGCCCTCCACCTCGTGGATCAAGGCGCTGTCGAGCTTCACGTAATCGGGCGGCACCTGGCGCAGCACACGGGTGGACAACGCATCCAGACCCAGGCGGTCGATACCAAAGCGGGCCCCCTGCTCACGCACCATCGACGCAAAGGCCCGCGCCGCCTCGATGTCTTGCGAGCAGCCAAAACACGTCAGCTCAAACGACAACAGCTTGGCCTGCAGGCCTTGCTCACGCAGCACACCGCGCAGCCAATCCACAAAACTGCGCTGCCGCACGCTTTGCAGCGACACATTGATGGCCATCGGCATGGCCGGGGCACCGTGGCCGCGCAAACGGGCCACCGCCAGCAACACCACCGCACGGTCCACCTCGGGCATCAGCTTGTGGCGCATGGCCATGGGCACAAAGCTAGCGGCCGGCACCAGGCCGTTGTGCTCGTCAAGCAGTCGCACCATCAGCTCCTGGTGCAACAGGCGCCGATCATTCAGAAACACCACCGGCTGGGCCAGCAGGCGCCAACGGTTGTCGTTCAGGGCATGCTGAATCAGCGCACGCCAGCGCTCTGAGCCCAGGGCGTCCAGCTCGGTGTCCAGGTGGTTGCTGGCAAACACCGAGTTGCGGCCCTGTTGGCGCGCCGCCTCGATCGCCAGATCCAGCCGGGCCATCAGATGGCTCTTCTGCTCGCCGGGGTTGAAAGGCACCGCCCCCACGCTGCACGACACACCCGCATCTTCTACATCGGCCAGCACCTCGTGCAGGCCGGCCAGAAACTGGTGGGCCAGATGGCGCCCTTCCTCAAACCCCACATCCACCAACACAAAACCAAAGCTGGCACCGCTCAACCGGGCTGAAATGCGGGCATGCCCCTGCAGCACCTCGGCGCTGATCCGGGCCACCGACTGCAGCAAGGCATTGCCGCGCAGGTAGCCGCCGCCGGTGTTCAGGTCTTTGAGGCCGTTCAACTCCAGGCCCACCAGCACGCCATGGATGTGGGGCTCGGGCCCCGACAGCAACTCGCCCAGGTGCAGGTCAAAACTGCGCCGGTTGTCCAGGCCCGTCAGCTCATCGTGCAAAACCTGCTTGCGAAAGCCCTCCACCTTGGCCGTTTCTGCGTCCAGGATCTCGGCAATGCGCCGGGCCATGTCGTTCATCGCCCGCACCACCCGGGCCAGCTCGCGCGCTGCGGGCTGGGTCACGATCTGCTCGAAACGCCGCTCCTGGATGGCCCGGGCCGATCGCTCGATGGCGTACAACGGGTTCAAGATGATCTGCAGCAGCAGGTGCGACAAAAACAAGGCCACCAAGTAAGCCAGAAACACCCACAGGGCCACTTCTCGGGCCGACTTCCAGAGGTATTGGTAAGCATATTCAGGCTGGCTTTGCACGATCACCTTGCCCAACTGGCGCCAGCCCGACGACACAAACGCCTCGCCCCCTGGCGACGTCAGCGGAAACGCCCGGGTAAACCACTGCGGCACCTCGGCCACCTTCTCGGGCAGTTCACGCTCCACCAGCACCTTGCCCTTGGCATCGGTGACCACAACACGCTTGAAGAAACCGCGGTCGAACACACTGGCCACATTCAACTCGACCAGCACCATGTCGTCGCGACCCATCGACTGCGCGAGGGGCAGCGACAAAGCCGTGGCCGCATCCTGCGCATGCGAGGCCAGTTGCTGCTCCAGGTAATCGCGCGTGCCGCGCACACTGAACACCAGCAAGCCCGCCAAAATGCCCAGAAACACCAACGAAATCACAGCCAGAATCTGACGGCGCAAAGTCATGCCTGCTCCCCTTCGTCACCTGATTGATGTCGCCCCGAGGGTAGCGCATGCGCCACCCACCCCATGGCCATGATCACCATCAGGGTGAGCACGTTGGCCGGCAATTGCAAATTGAAATCGACCCAGCTGTGAATGGCCAGCGCGGTGATGGCCATCATCACCCCAAAGGCAATACCCCGCGGCAACGAGGTGCGCCTGCGCGCCATGGTGCGTGCGGCCACACCAAAAGTCATCAGCACAAAACTGCCCAAAATACCCAGGCCCACCAAACCATAATCGCAGGCCAGTTCGATGTAATCGTTATGGGCGTGGTCAAAATAATAGGGGCGAGGCGTGCGATACCGGATATAGGTGCCGTAGAAACTGCCGCCCCCCGTGCCAAACACCGGGAACGCACGGGCCAGATCCAGTGCATGCATGGCCGCATCCTGGCGCGCTTCAATCGACTCTTCGGTGCCACCGGCCTGATCGGTCACGGCGGTTTCCTGCACCCGGTGCACCACCTTGTCCAGCCCCACCCAAGAGCCCACCACCACCACGTCCACAATGATCAGGCTGATGATCAGCGTGACCATGGCCGGCGCCGAACGCCGCGTGAGCGCCAGCGTGATTACCCCCACCACCAGCAAGGCAGCAAAAAAGCCGGCATTACCCATGCGTGAACGGGTCAGCACCAGCGCGATCACCATCACCACCAGCAGCAGGCGCAGCCGCATCTTGGGGCTGAGCACAAATTGCATCATGCGTGCCAGCCGGTGCTTCCAGCCCGAGCCCTGCTGCCTGTCGTTGCCCAGGCGCGCCAGCATCAGGCCCACCCCCACAGAAAGGCACAGCTCCATGTAACCCGCAAAATGGTTGTGGTAGCCAAAAGTGCCCTTCACGCGGTCGTGAATCACCTCAAAGAAATAGATCTGGTAATGTGCCCCGGCCGAGAACAGCATCACGCCAATCACCGCCTGCACCACGCCCGCCACCACCAGGGCCATGGCCAGGGTGTCCAGCCGGGCCCGGTCGCGCACCGTCAGCAACACCAGCAGAAAAGCAAAAAAGTACCCGGTAGAAAGCGACGCGTAAATGCGGGTCTGAAACACGTCCAGCGAAATACGGAACGGTGCCACCCCATCCTGCACCCGCCAAGTCTCGGGTGATATGAACTGCAGCCAGGCCGACGGCAGCTCCCAGGTCTGAAACCAGACCAGCAAGACGAACAAGGCAAGCACCCCCAGAGGCCAGCGAAACGTGTACAGGCGCTGCCAAGCCTGGTCGGCCTGGTGCCGCCATGCCCACACCGCCCCCAGCAGCAGCAAAGCCACCCACAGCACCAAAATGCCCACGGCAAAGGTGCGGTTGCTGCCCAAAGGCAAAGGCGCCCAAAACAACAAGGCGATCAGGCCGCCAAAAATCCATCCATCCCTGACAACGGTGGTGCCGCCTTGACGGCTATTGCGCACCCCGCGATTTGTGCTCTTATTGATTCGCGCCATCCCTGATCCGAACCGGCTGACTAAAAAAAATGGCAGCGCGCAGCTGCCATTTCGGGGATTTTATGCAGTCAATCAGCTGCGGCTTGCGCCACCGCCGCCGCCGCCACCAAAGGTGGAACCGGCCGAGGTACCGAAGCTGCTGTTGCCAACGCCGCCGCTCGCGGCAGCCCCTGTGTTGTTGTTGCCAGCACCGGTTGCGGTGTCCAGCGAAGCTACATCCACACCGCTCACGCCCTTGGCGGCGGTGATGATGGAAGACTTCTCGGTGTCAGTCACGCCGATGGTCAGTGCAGCCACCACAGCGTTGGCGGACGACGGAGACACGGTCAGCACGGCGGTTGTAACAGCCGTTGCCGATTGGCCTTGAGCAACCAGTTCGACAGCCAGAGCGGCGGGCGACACACCTGCTGCGATGGCGGCTTGGACAACGTCTGCCAGGCTGCTGGCGGCCAGCGCCGAGCGAACCTGATCAGCCAGCACGGTTCCAGTCTGACCCGGGGCAAATTGAGCGTTTGCGGCGAAGCCGAGGGCTGCGATGCCCAGTGCGACCACAGCCTTCTTGGCGAAACTGTTCATAGTGACCTCTCTGCTTTGGTTGAAAGTGCTGCCAGTCTAGCAAAAGCCGTTCATCGGAACAACTTTTTTGTGCGGAGCAACAAACTGGCGAAACTGAATGATCTGATGAAGTTGCTGCACGGATTCACCAAGTTGGTGAGAATTCTCTGAAATTGTCGCCTCAACACCCAAATCAACGACAGAAATCTGCTGCCAATTCTGTTTTTGGTGCATTGAAACAAGGGTATTAATTAGAAAAAATTTTTTAAACTGCCCTCTTGCTGGCAGCAAAAAACCGCTCATCCCCGGTTCAGAACGGCACCTGATCCGTCGGGTACTTCCAAAAATCCTTCAGCAAATAGCTCACTGGCAAGTTCAGCGCCACATTGCCGGGCGGGATCGGGCGCATGAACCAGCGCTCGTACACCGGGTAGATGTCGCGGCTGACGATCAGGTGCTTCATCTCCTCGTCCACCAACTGCTTCAGCGCCACATCGCCCTTGGGCAGCATGATGGCCAGCGGCTCGGTGGTCAGGTAACGGCCCACCACCTTGAAGTCGGCCGGCGTGGGGCTGCTGGCCACCAGGCCAAACAGCAGCACGTCGTCCATCACAAAGGCATCGGCCTTGCCCTGCGCCACCATCTGCAGCGCCTGCTGGTGGTCGGCGGCCTCGGTGATCTTCAGGTTCAGCAGGTGCTGCCGGTTCAACTGGTCCATCACCTTGAGCGGCGTGGTGCCCCGGGTGGACACCACGGTCTTGCCCGACAGATCCTCCAGCCGGGTGACCCTGCTGTTGGCCCGCACCAGGATTCGCGCCCCCACGATGAAATGCGGCACCGTGAACGCCACCTTCTCGCGACGTTCTGCATTGTTGGTGGTCGAGCCGCACTCCATGTCGGCCTTGCCCTGGGCAATCACCTCGATGCGGTCGGCCGCCGTCACCTTCACGTAGTCGATCGGCAGGTCGCGCACACCCGCCTTTTTGCGAATCACCTCAGCCAGCCGCAAGCACAGGTCAATGGCATAACCCACCGGCTTGCCATCGGCATCAAGGTAAGAAAACGGAATGGACGCATCGCGGTGCGCCAACACCAGGTGCCCGCCCGCCTTCACGCGATCCAGCACACCGGCGGCCTGGGCATTGAAAGTGGCCAGGGCCAGCACCACCGCGGCGGCACTTGTTCGACAAGGGGTAAAAGACATCATGAAGCGCACGGCAACCTCGGCAACAAACAACCTCGCCCCAGCAAGCAGGCTTCATGCCCATCCGCCGGGGAGCACCCGGCCGGTGGCCTGCAAACTGGCTGGTTGGCAAAGAGAAAACCCTCTGTCCCTGATCAAGCAGCGCCCTGAGAGCCCCCCGGTGGCTGCGCAAGCGCTTCTGTGTGAGCACTTTTACCACCTGAATCATAAGACACGGTTTGTCGCCAAATCCACATGGCAGTGGCGACTTGTGCAGAAGCTGAATCTCACGCCCGGCCAGGCCCCCGGGGCCAGGCCTCTGTGCGCTTGACCAGATCGAATGCACATCAGCGCTGCCCAACCGGCGGCGAAGCGCGCGCACCATGGCCTTCGAAAATAGAGTGCTCATCACGTCTCCGCTTTTAAAAATCAACGCTAAAAAGCCACGCAACACGGCAACAGCTCTGGCGCTCTTGGGTGGCGCTGTTGGGTGGCGCTGTTGGGGGCCCCTACCAGGCGTACTTGGCCCCCACCAGGTAGCGGGTCAAATCGCCTTTTTGGCCGTTGCCCAGCTCGCGCCGGGCGCGCATCAGCTCAAGGCCCACATCCAGACCCGCCACGGGTGTCCAAACCAGGTTCAGGTGCAGGGTTTGCGCACTGCGATCCAGGGTTGAGGCACTGGCGGTTGCATTGGCATTGGCCAATCCGCCAGCGCCGGGCAGGCGCATCACAAGCCAGCTGGCAATCAGGTTGCTGCGCAGCGTTGGGCTAAAAAAGTGGCGCACCGACACAAAGCCACCGCTCTGGCTGATCAGCTGCAGCGTGTGGGGGCTGTTGTCGGACCGCGTGGCGTCGGCCACGATCCCGCCCCAGTAGCGGCCCAGCCCCCGCCCCAAGCCTGTGCTGAACTGCATCGACGTGCTGGCCGTCAAAGGCAAGGCACCGCCAAAACCCAGGCCATAGCCCGTGGCCTGGGCGCCGCCAGGGTTGGCCGTGCTCAGGCGCCGAAGGGCGCCCGCCAGCTCAAACTGCCCCTGGCCCAGGCCAAAGTGCACCTTGCCCGTCACATCGGGCAGCTTGTCGCTGTCTTGTGCCGCTGGCGTGCCCAAGTAGGTTTCGGGGTTCTCGGCGGACACAGCCCAAAACGATCCATCGGCGGCTGTGGGCGATGTCCAGCGCAGCTGGGCTTGCCGCACGCCCCCGCCAAACCAGCCAATCGGTGGGGCTGGGTCAAACAACTCGGGCAGCGCCGACACGTTCAACAGGTTCGACCAGGTTTGGCCCGCACCCAGCCCCCCCACCGACAACCAGGCATGGCGCAGACGGGGCGCATACGAGTTGGTGGCCACCTCGTTGCCCTGGCCGCCAAAAAAATCAAGCTCTAGCAAGGTGCTGATCGGCACCCAGCCCGAGGGCGTGAGTGTTTTGACCCCAAAGCGCGTGGCCTTGGCCCCCAGCTTGAACTTGTTCTGTGTTTGTCCTGCTGCCCCCGGCCCTACGGGTATCTGCGACAAGATCAAAAAGTCGTCCCCCGGGCTCAAGGGCCCAGCGCTGCGCGAGCTCACGCTGGCAATCGGCCACACCACCCCGGTTACCGCCACCGAGGTCGCCCCCAGCTTGACTGACTTTGGCAAATCCCCGGGCTGCAGGGCGGTTTGCTGGGCTGAGTTCTGGGTGGCTTGCGTGGCCGTAGCCGGCGCGGGGCTCAGGCCCGTGGGGGCATCCAGGCGCCGCTCAAGCTGATCCAGCCGTTGCTGCAAGCCCAACAGCTGCTGCTGGGCCTGCTGCCCATCGGCCAGGCGCTGCTGCAGCACCTGCATTTGCTGTTGCAGAGCGCGCAGGGTGTCGGTGGGGCTACCCACTGGTGCGCTTATCTGGGCCAGCTCGGCCGTGTGGGCCACCTCGGCTGTCTGGGCCATCTGGGCCTGGGCGCTTGGGGCCATACAGGCCATGGCGCAGCCTGCCGCACTTAGCAGCATGGTCGTTTTCATGGTTAACTTTCTTCGGGTTAAAAGCCCTGCCCGCAGGCCAGGGCCCGCCCCACTGCTGGGGCTGCAAGCTGATGGAAAGCGCGTGGCTTTGCTGTTGCTTTCGCTTTCGCGTTGACAGCCGACTGCTTCCGCAGCCCACTGCCTCACAGGCCTAGGCCGCCGGGCCTAACTGCGCAGCCCCGCGTTGGGCCGTCAGCCTGGTCAGGGCAAGCCCCAGGTACGACACCACCACGGCGGCCACCACCACCGGGGCACAGGCCCACAAAATGATCTCGCGCGGGCCCCAGTGGGCCGCCAGCATCAGGCCCCCCAAAGCAGGCCCAGCAATCGACCCCATGCGGCCCCAGGCCGCGGCCCAGCCCACACCACTGGTGCGTTCGGCCGGCGCATACAGCGATATGGCCATGGCGGCTTGCCCCAGGCAGCCCCCAATCAGGCCCACGCCCATGCAAGCCACCGCCAGCAACACCATCGGCACCCCCAGGGGTAACAGCGACAAACTGCCAATGGCCAACACCGTGATCACCAGCAAAATCGGTAACGCCATAAACACCCCCACCGCCGCCGACAAGACCATCAGCAAGCCTGCCCCGGCCAAGCCCCCCAAGCCCAACGCGCCCACCGCCTGGGGGGCCTGCTGGGGGGTAAAGCCAAAGCTGCCCAGCAAGGTGGGCATCCACAGCTGCAGGGCATACGTAGCACTGAAGATCAGAAACGCAAACATCCAGATCAACACGGTTAGCCAGCCCTGCCCTGCGGTAAACAGCGCCGCAACATGGCCCTGGCCCTTGCCATGCACAGTGCCCGCCGCGCTGTGCGCCCCTTTGGCAAGGCCAGTGTGTAAGCTGGTGCCGGTGCCGGTGCCGGTGCCGGTGCCGGTGCCGGTGCCAGCGCCTTGGGCCGCATCGTGGGGCAAGCCCAGGTACAGCACTGGCAGCAATGCCAGCGGCAACAGCCCGCCCAAGGCAAACACCGACTCCCAGCCCCAGCGGGTAATCAACAGCCCCCCGGTCAACCCGCCCAACACCGCGCCCACCGACAAACCGGCCACCACGGCAATGGCCACCTGCTCGCGGCGCTGCGGTGCAAATTGCTCAACCGCCAGCGATGCGGCGGCGGGCAAGGCCGCGCCCAAACCCACCCCCGTGAGCAAGCGCAGCACCGACAACGAAACCACCCCTTGCGCCGCCGCCGTGGCCAACGAGCCCAGTGCAAACAAGCCCACGGTGAGCAGCATGGCCCGCCGCCGCCCCTGCCGTGCCGACAAGTGGCCGCTCAGCAAGTAGCCCAACACCGCACCCGCACTGGTTGCCATGAATGCAGGCGTGAACGCGGCCCCCGGCAATTGCCAAACCGCCGCCAGCGTAGGGGCCACAAACCCAATCGCCGTGGTGTCGTAGCCATCCAGCGTGACCGTTAAAAAGCACAAAAACGCGACACCCCAAGCCCGCGCCCATGAGGGCGTTGCGGCCCCGCCTGCGGGGCCCACCAACAAATCTTCAGAAGTCATGGCCTTGCTTTCACAAAAAATTTAAAAGGGCCTGCTCAGCCGGCCATGGCAGGCCGTTGCAGGTTTGCGGCACTGGCCCAGCCAGCAGCCACCTCAGTGCAATAACTGCGTTGCTGCAGGTGCATCACAGGGCTGCGCCCTTGTGCCACGGGCGGCCAACTTGGCAGCCCCGAGGCAGGCCCCTGATTGGGGTCGCCCGAGCACACGAAATTGACCCAGGCTTGCCGAACCTGGCGCGACAAACTGCAGCGCTGCGCCTGCTCAACCGGCGTTAGGACGGGTGCAGGCAAACCCGCACCCGTCACTGCCCCCGTGCCCGCCAACATCGGCGCGCGGGCAAATGCCCCCAAAGTGCCAAACACAAAAGGCAACTCAATGCAGTGGCACGCCCCCAGCGCGCTGCCCGCAGGGGCCCAGTCAAACTGGTACACCCAGGCCCGCCGCCCCTGCTGCGCGGCACACTGCGCCCAGCGCCAGGCGGGGGCGGCAAACCAGGGGTCTAGGCCCGCGGCTTGGTTTGAATGGGTTGGCGTAGGGCTTGTAAAAGCACCCAGTTCGTGGTGCCCCCAGCCCAGCAACACATCAACCAGGCCTGCCGCTTGGTCTATGGCGGCACCATAGGCCGATGCCTGCGGCAGCACCACGCCATCAGCCACCGGGGCAAACGGGGGGTGCACAGGCCCGGCCATCAAGCCCAATTGCCGGGCCCAGGGCCCCGCCTTGGCTTGCGCACCCAGCCACTGCGGCACCGTGGCATGCCTGGGCAATGCCCCCAAGGCACCCACCACCTGGGCCCCCAGCAAACGGGCCTGGGCCGGCTGGTAGGGCAACACACCCAAGGCCGGGCTTTGCAAAATAGCGCGCTTAAACAAGGCCTGTTGCCACCCCAGTGCCCGCCGCACCAGCAACTGCGCCACGGCGCTGCCCCCGGCAGATTGCCCCACCACCGTGACCGCCTTTGGGTTGCCACCAAACTGCTCAATGTGCTGCTGCACCCACAACAACACGGCCTCTTGGTCTAGCAAGCCCAGGTTGCCATCGCTCAACCCGTCGGCCACCAAGTAGCCCAAAGCGCCCAAGCGGGCATTGGGGCTGACCACCACCATGGGCCCCTCGCGCACCAGCAAAGCGGCGTCATACCAGGGCAAATCACCGGCCCCCGACGACCAGCCCCCGCCATGCAACCAAACCAGCACGGGCAATAGGCGGGTGCGCGAGGCATCGCTGCCCCCAGCCTGGGGGCACCCAGCACCCCAGTCATCCACGGGGTGCGGGCAAGTCACGGTCAAAGTCAAGCAGTCTTCAGACTGCGGGCGATCGCAAAGCGGCCCCATCACGTGCGCCAAGCGCGAAGCCAGTTGCGGTGCCATGGGCTGCTGCACTGCCTGGCCCCCAGGTGGCATCACCGCAGCGGCCACCACCGGCCCTTGCCAGGGCACCGGAGGCATCAACCGCCGGCTGCCGGTGGGCGGTGCGGCATACCGTATCCCGCGGTACCGATAAACCCCGTGCAAGTTTTCGGCAACAGAAATCCCTACCTCTTGAAAGAAGCGTTTCATAAAAACCTTGATTCACTGAGTTGCAAAACAGCCCCGTCAGACGGGGTGCGGCACCCTTTGCGCCTTGGCGGCAGCGCATTCAGGTTGATGCAAGGCCCTGGTCATGGCCCTGCTGGCACAAGCAACATGGCCACCCATAAGGCAACCAAAATCCAACTATGGTTGGATGACCTGATGCTAAGCAAGCGATCCAATGAATCCAACTACAGTTGGAGTAACGAATGGAAATTGCCGTCGCATTTGGCTTGGCGTTGAAGCGCCACCGGCAAGCTGCTGGCCTGACCCAGGAAGCCCTGGGCTACGAGGCGGGCCTGAGCAAAAACTACATCAGCCTGCTTGAAAACGGCCAACGTCAGCCCACCCTGACCAGCCTGCTGAGCCTGGCCCAGGCCGTCAAACAAGCGCCCGGCGCGCTGATCGACGACGTGCTGGCCCTGCAGCAAGCCGAAGCAGGCTCTCAAGGCGGATAAGGTGGCTTGCCCGCGGCGCAGGGCCCAGCAACAGGGGATGGGGGATGGGGAGCGGCAGCAGCGCGACTGCTGTGCCTATGGTGGCCGTATGGCATGGTTCAGAACTCCTACATGAGCCTGGAAACCACCTGATGCCTTTACTAGAGGCATGTAGGTGGACGGGATGTAGTAACACGTACGTAGCCGTGCACCAGACGTTACCGTTCTGGTCATCCCGTCCGAAAGCGAAACCCTCGGCAATGCCGAAGGCCGTGATTCTGACGTGACAAAACCTCATTTCGGAGAGGTTGCGCCGCTACATGAAGGTGTTACTAGCACCAACCCTTTCGGGCTGCGGCGACTATGCGGCACAAGGGTCGAGATTGTGGCTTCCCTGGGCCCAGTGGAAGATCAGGGGCAAGTCTACCTGGGTGAATGGCTGGCCCCGGTGTCAACCCAGGCTTGGGCTGCGTGCTGTACCTCAGCCTACAGGCCCACACGCCCGATGGCCTGAAGGCCCTGCACGCGGCGGCCATTGTTCGGTACGCGCTGTCTTGGCCGGCACTTTTCGCTAAACTGTTGAGCAGATCTTCACTTGGGTTCCGCCATGCCGCCCCGCCCCACCAACGCCCGCAAGAAGCCCAGCATGGCCGCAGTGCGTCGGGCCGTGGCCAGTTCAACCGCCATCGAAACGGGCCAGAACATCCAGAAGCTGGAGCAAAAACTGCAGCAGCCCAGCCAGCAGCGGTTTGCGCACATCAAGCTGGCGGCCTAAGGGTTCATGGCGGTTCGAACCCAGAACTTCATGGGTTCGTAGTTCAGGGCCAACCCGGCATGAATGGCCGCGACATACCCCGCTTTATGGGTTTCCCAACGGCTGTAGTCCAAGGGGTTGTGCCCCGCTTGAACAGCCATCACATCGGCCAGCAAGCGTGAGAGCCGGCCGTTGCCCTCACGAAACGGGTGGATCAAGATCAACTCGACCTGCGTCACGGCAATGGCTTCGACCAGGCCAGCTGGCGTGAGGCCGTGGCAAGGTGTGAAGCGCTTGAGCACACTTTTTTCAAAGCCCGCCATCAAGCGCGGAATTTGCCCAGCCGCCGCAAAACTGAAGCCCTCCTTGCTCATGTTGACCGAGCGCTCTTGCCCCGCCCAGGCATACACATTGCCAAGCCAGCGGCGGTGCCAATGCTTGATGTCGGCAACCGACAGCGCCCGGTCTGGCAGCTCGTCAACCAGCACGCTTTGATAGAGCTGGGCCAGCAGCTCAAGCTCCAGGTCGTTGATATCGTCGACGGCGGTGACGCCCGCCAAATTGCGCAGCACCAGCCCGCCCGACCCTGGCTGGGCCTCGTTGTCAGCAGCATGTAGCGCGTACCGGCCCATGCAGCCAGTATCTGCAAGCAGTACAAGCCCTAGCCGGCCCCGGCTTGCCGTTCAGGGTTGCATCTGCCCAGCGGCGTGTTCAGGGGTACTGTGCGGCGCCCGAGGCTCAGGCCCACGGGCCAAGCCGCAGCGCTGGCCTGCACGATACCGGCCCATGAGCAGCGACGCCCCGCCCCACAACCAGCACAGTGACCCAACTCATTGAGCCCCGTTTTTGCTGCCCTCTACGCCAACAACTGGCAAGAGCCCATCACCTGAACGCCAAGGTTGCGCGAGAAAATCGACATAAGCCCCCCACTCAGGCACCCACGGCAAGCAAGCAGCACATTTGATAAGCTGTTTTGAAAGAATTTTGACCTATAAAAATCAATAGGTTTTCGCCCCACTCACCGAGCCTCTGCTTTCTTTGTGGGCCATCACTGATGGTTTTTATGCCACGCGGCCAAGACATTGGCAATAATGACAAAGCGTGAAGTATTAGACAAAAAACAGGGAAATCAGGGATGAGTTCTAACAACAAACCATGTATAGGTGCGCCTGCCCACCACCGCGCACGGGGCCATGCGAAGGGCCTGCCGTGGGCCATGCGCCCTGGTGCCGCAGGGCCCGCCAAGCCAAGTGAGCCCAGCAGCAACGGCCACAGCGCTTTGTGGTGCCAATGCCTGGGGCAGCCGGCACAAACCCATCGCCCTGCCCACCCCTACCAACAGCGCCCAGCGGCTGCGCAAGCCACCCCATGGTGTGCGCAGCCGGCCACCGCAGCAGGCCCCGCGCCACACACCCGCCACGGCCAGCGTGGCCCCAACGATTCATCAACTCGCCTTGCCCCCTGCACGCACCAGCCGCCCGGCAAAGCAGGCAGCAGCGACATCACCCCGGCCCGCCATCGCCGAAAGTGAAAATGGAGTAGACCATGACAATGCATGCCATGTTGATGCTCTATGCAGCCATCGGGCTGCTGGTTTCGATTGTGGGTATCGTTCTAGAGGCCAATAACCATATCAACGAGTGGAAACACTCGTCGATTGACCTGCCCGACGATTTGAAAGAAAAGCCCACCAAAATGCTTTTTTTGAAAATACTCAATAAAGTAGTTTCATTGGTGTTTCAGGTGGTGCTTTACACCATTTTCTGGCCTGTCGTATTGGTGCTTTATATCGCTTCAAAAATGCGGTCGGCGAAGCAAGAGAAAGAATATCAAGACACCACTTTTCTTGAAGACTGATGGCTCAAGCCAAAACAATTCAAATTATTGTTGGCCACCATTCAACAATCAATGGCCTCTGGGGCCACAACCCTGCTTCGCAGTTGTGTGCACTGACCACCCGACAACCCGCCGGCAACCCACCAGCGTTGATTGAAAGCCCCAGCGCCTGCCCCCCTCACCACTTGGCCATCTTGTTCTGGTAGAACATCACCATGACCGCCCCCATCCCAACAGATGCCACCATCGCCTCGGCGCCACCAATCGGCGCCCCCCAAGGCCCCATCCTGGGTCATCTGCCCTTGGGCGACTTTGCCACCGTGGTGCAGTCTGCACCATTGGTGTCGATCGATCTGGTTGTGGTGCGCAACCACAGCCAAGTGTTGCTGGGCCAGCGCAACAATCGACCTGCCCAAGGCTACTGGTTTGTGCCCGGGGGCCGAATCTATAAAAATGAAACCATGCAGCAAGCCACGCAGCGCATTGCTGAATCTGAAATTGGCATTACGCCCGATTTGATACAAAACAGCTTTAAACCGCAGTGGCTTGGGGCATATGAGCATTTTTATGCTGATAGCTTTGCTGCCCAAGAGGCAGCCAGCACGCATTATGTGGCGCTGGCCCATTTGCTGCATGTACCCGAAAGCTTTGAGCCCGCCCACCGCGACGCCCAGCACCAAGCCTGGCGCTGGTGGCCGCTGCAGCAGGCCCTGGCCAGCAGCGAGGTGCACTACTTCAGCCAAAGTTACCTGCGCGATTTACAACAACCTAGGGTTTGTAAGTAAGAGTGCACAGACTTTGGTAATAATGGCGCAGCGTGAAATTTTCAACAAAATCAAGGGAATCAGGGATGAGTTCTGGCAACGAACAGCGTATTTACGTGGCGGGCCACCGTGGCCTGGTGGGCTCGGCCCTGGTGCGGCGCCTGCAGGCACAAGGCGAGCAGGTGCTGGCCCGCACCCATGCCGAGCTGGACCTGACCCAGGCCGACCAGGTAGAGGCCTTTTTTGCCACCGAAAAGCCCACCCAGGTGTACCTGGCCGCGGCCAAGGTGGGCGGCATTGTGGCCAACAACAGCTACCCCGCCGAGTTCATTCGCGACAACCTGGCCATTCAAACCAATGTGATCCACTCGGCCTGGCGCCACGGCGTGCAGCGCCTGCTGTTTTTGGGCAGCAGCTGCATTTACCCACGCGAGTGCCCGCAGCCCATGCGCGAAGAATACTTGCTGACCGGCCCGCTGGAGCCCACCAACCGCCCCTACGCACTGGCCAAAATTGCCGGCATCGAGATGTGCTCGGCCTACAACCGCCAATACGGCACCCGCTTTTTGGCGGCCATGCCCACCAACCTGTACGGCCCGGGCGACAACTACCACCTGCAAAACAGCCATGTGCTGCCCGCGCTGATCCGCAAGTTTCACGAAGCCAAGCAACGTGGCGACGCCACGGTGCCCGCCTGGGGCACGGGCACGCCGCTGCGCGAGTTTTTGTACAGCGACGACATGGCCGACGCCTGCGTGTACCTGATGAACCTGCCCGATGAGCGCTTTGACAGCCTGCTGTCGGTGTACCCGCCCCTGGTGAACGTGGGCTGCGGGCACGACCTGAGTATCAAGGCCCTGACCGAGTTGGTGCGCGAGGTGGTGGGCTTCAACGGCGAAGTGGTGTGGGACACCACCAAGCCCGACGGCACCCCCCGCAAGCTGATGGACGTGGGCCGCCTGACCAGCATGGGCTGGCAGCCCCAGGTGGATTTGCGCGCCGGCATTGCCCGCGCCTATGCCGACTTTTTGCAGCGCCAGGCCGCTGGCGAATTCAACAGCTGAGCCAGGCCCAAGCTTTCGTGACCAAGGCCGAGCCCTGGCAAATAGGCAGCCAAAGGCAACCGCCAAGCAACACCTGACCGCATTGGACACAGCGGTTTCAATTTTTTGAATCAAAGAGATAGAAAAGAGAGAACACAAAATGGCAAATCAGGGTCAAACCAATCGCAAAGTAGCGCTGATCACCGGCGTGACGGGCCAAGACGGCTCTTACCTGGCCGAGCTGCTGCTTGAAAAAGGCTACGAGGTGCACGGCATCAAACGCCGCAGCAGCCTGTTCAACACCGACCGCATTGACCACCTGTACCAAGACCCGCATGAAAGCAACCGCAAGTTCATCTTGCACCATGGCGACCTGACCGATTCGACCAGCCTGATTCGCATCATTCAGCAGGTGCAGCCCGACGAGATCTACAACTTGGCCGCCCAAAGCCATGTGGGTGTGAGCTTTGAAGAGCCCGAGTACACGGCCAACGCCGACGGCATTGGCGCCCTGCGCATTCTGGAGGCCATTCGCATCTTGAAGCTGGAGAAGAAAACCCGCTTTTACCAAGCCAGCACCAGCGAGCTGTACGGCCTGGTGCAAGAGATTCCGCAAAAGGAAAGCACCCCGTTTTACCCCCGCAGCCCCTACGCAGTGGCCAAGCTGTATGCCTACTGGATCACGGTGAACTACCGTGAGGCCTATGGCATTTACGCTTGCAATGGCATTTTGTTCAATCACGAAAGCCCCGTGCGTGGCGAAACCTTTGTTACCCGCAAAATCACCCGCGCCATTGCCCGCATTGCCCTGGGCCTGCAAGACTGCCTGTACCTGGGCAACATGAGCGCCCTGCGCGACTGGGGCCACGCCAAAGACTATGTAGAAATGCAGTGGCTGATGCTGCAACAACAACAGGCCGAAGACTTTGTGATTGCCACCGGGGTGCAATACAGCGTGCGCCAGTTTGTGGAGTTTGCAGCGGCCGAACTGGGCGTGACGCTGCGCTTTGAGGGCGAAGGGGAAGCCGAAGTGGGCGTGGTGACCGCCGTGACCGGCGACAAGGCCAAATGCAAGGTGGGCGACGTCGTGGTGCGGGTTGACCCGCGCTACTACCGCCCGACCGAGGTGGAAACGCTGTTGGGTGACCCCACCAAGGCGCACGCCAAGCTGGGCTGGAAGCCGAAGATCACGCTGGCGGAGCTGGTCAAAGAGATGGTGATCTCAGACTACGACTCGGCACGCAAGGATGCGCTGGTGAAGATGGCTGGGTTCAAGGCATACGATCACCACGAGTGATAAATCGACTAGATTTATACGACCCGAAAAATGCCACATTAATAAGCAAAACTTAGATTTTGCTTATTAATTCAGAATATCAAAAAAGACCTCAAGGGAGAGGGATCCAATGGACCCAGCCAGCTCAATACCTGCCATATTTGCTCTGGCGATGGCCGTACTTACCGTATTTATTTTAAGAAAAATATTCGGCCCACCAGAAAATAGCGGCCGATTTTTGTCAATAGATGGGTTACGTGGATTTTTGGCATTTTTCGTTTTTCTACACCACGCATGCATTTGGTACTTTTACTTGCGAACGGGGAAATGGGAACCCCCCCCCTCAAGGCTTTACACACATTTCGGGCAAAGCGCGGTCTCATTATTTTTCATGATAACAGCATTTTTATTTACAAAAAAAATATTAGATGCAAAAGATAATAAAATAGACTGGTTGAAATTATATTCATCGAGATTTCTAAGGCTCACGCCCTTGTATTTCTCTGCGCTAATAATTGTATTTCTGCTGACTTTTACAGTTAGCAATTGGCAATTAAATGAATCCATCCCAAAACTTGGTCTTGGACTGTTTAAATGGCTAATTTTTACAGCGTTTGGTGCACCAGACCTTAACGGAGTAGACAACACCTTCACAATTATCGCGGGTGTAACTTGGTCCTTACCATATGAGTGGGCATTTTATCTACTCCTCCCAATTATGGCCTTGACCCGCTCGATACGAGCTCCAGTAGCATGCTTGGCTCTTGGACTATTATCGATCATCTTTATAGCAAGACACCCAGACATTCGCTATCTTGCCTTTATTGGTGGGATGATTGCTGCTTTCTTTGTGAGATCAGAGAATTTCACAAATTTTGCATCTAACAAGCTCTCATCAATCGTATGCATTCTATGCATATCTGTAACGGTCTCATGTTTCCCACTTGGGAATGGGCCAATCCAACTCGTCTTATTGACTATATTTTTCACGCTGATTGCATCAGGAAATAGTTTATTCGGAATTCTAAGCAACCCAACATCTCGCTTGCTTGGGGAATTCGCATATGGAATCTACTTAATTCACGGGCTATTACTTTTTTTGGTCTTCAATACCCAAACAGGAATAGCCTCCGCAAGCTCGCTTACCCCAATCCAACACTGGACAATCATCATTGGAATAACGCCGGTAGTGGTTATAGCTGGCTTCGCAGCCAATAAATTCATAGAATATCCAGCCATGCAACAAACAAACAAACTAACAGCAGCCTTACGCTCACTCATCTCAAAACTTGAGCCTCGATCGTCAAATTAATCTATGCACTGGGGTGCCATGGCAGCTGCAGTCATAAACAACCAAATACACACCACCTCTGACAAAGAATACCCAAGCACCTCATAACAATTAGAAATGGTATTATTCAAATCATGACACCGACAAAAGAGATTACTGGTATTCAGTACCTCAGAGCAGTTGCCGCGCTTTTGGTCGTATTGGATCATTCATCTGGCATGATTGGACTAGGTAAATATTATGGCGTCAGTCCATTCGGCAGTTTTTTAGAGTTTGGATCGATTGGTGTAGATTTATTCTTCTGCATAAGCGGCTTTATAATAATCCACACAACCTGCCCTAACATTAGTGCCCATCCAAAAATATCACCTCAAGAGTTCGTCAAAAGGCGATTCATCAGAATAATTCCTTTTTTATGGCTTTGCGTCATATCATACGGCCTACTCAAATACATTGGGCGGGGCAATATAGAAATCGCACCCTACCTTAGGTCACTCATACTGTTTCCGATAGGTGATGTTCAACCAAATTCAGTTTGGACATTAAGGCATGAGTTTTTGTTCTATCTATTGTGCCTTTCATTATTCAGCAAGAGTTTCTTTAGATACCTGCTACTGCCTGCCTGGGGAGTCGCACCAATAATACAAAGCTTACTCTCAACGGACTCGTCCACGACAGCTCCGGAAATAATAAGATTCCTAATAAACCCACTCAACATATTATTTTTGGCAGGCGGTTTGGTCGCCATACTCACAAACAAGAAAATCATCAATATAAAATTCAAAGTGCCTGGAGAATTTGTAATTATTGCGAGCACAGCACTAATCCCAATCGCATACTGCATGGATTACTCCAGACTCAACACAAGCCAAGTTGAATTGATGAGCGCGATATGCGCACTAATAATAATATTAGCCACCTACTCAAAAGATATTAGCGGCAAATTAGGAGCATTGGCATCACTAATCGGCAATGCCTCCTATGCAATTTACCTCACACACGAAGCAATAATTTCTGCCACTCTCGGAATCTTATCGAAAAGTATACCAATAGCCACACCACACACAGCATTACTAATTACCTCACCAGTATCAATAGCTCTAGGAATAATAATCCATAAGAAAGTAGAAAACCCCTTAATAAACCAATTAAAATATCGATTGGCAAAAAAATGAAAAATAAAAGATTTATTGCAATAACTGCAGTAATAGGCCTATTGCTAATTGGACTAGAGCTTACACTCAGACTAATTGGCCTAAATACGCCATTACTATACGAAAAAACAGCATACGGATATCGAGTAACCCCATCCCAAGACATTAGACGACTTGGCGGGCACATGATCTACAATAATGATGGCTTCAGAAACAACGATTTACCCAAATCACCAGGCACGGAGTACATCAAGATAATAGCAATAGGTGATTCAATCACCTTCGGGGGTGCGACAATATCTAATGAAGCGACCTACCCGGGGCAATTAAACACCTTACTCAATAATAAAAACAAAAAAAGCATAGTATTTAATGCATCTGCTGCTGGGTGGAGCATAGCAAATGAGCTTGGATGGTTAAAGGAACATGGAATATACAACAGTGACTTTGCCATTATCCAAATTGGCGAAAACGATATATTCCAAGAAATAACAAAATCAGAAATAATCGACACACACCCTGCATTCCCTAGTCATCGACCGACCTTCGCAATAGAGAACCTACTATCCAGATACATCATTCCGAAAATATTACGAGAAAATTTATCGGATCCGGGCGTGAACAAATCTAAGACAAGCAAAAACACACCCATCGAGAACATAGAAACACTCCAAGAAATAGTTAATGAATTCAAGAAAAATGGGGCTGTTCCTATAATTTTATTTATCGATGAAGAACAAGAAAACTCGCAAGACGAAGTCTATAAAAAAGACAAGCAACTCTTTATAGAGAAAACAAAAGAAATTACACCGAATTTTATTCGTCCATTTTATGAAATAGAGGCCCCAAAAAGGAGTATCTACTTCAAAGATAGAGTTCATCCAAACGAGCAAGGCAATGTCATTATTGCAAAATCAATAATGGAGAAAATTGAATCAATTGGCAAGCAATAAGATATCTGTCCCTGAAAAAACCACACACCAATCCGAGTGCCAAATAGAAGCGCAGGTGAGGTGCGAATATTAAGCAGTTCAGGCCCCCAGTTCAGAACAAAGCGGGCCAACCCAGCAGCTTCCAAAAGGCGCAAAAAGGGCTGATGCCTTCTAAGAGTGGTGTATATGGCGACCACCCGGATTACAAGTGACTTGGATGCGCGAGGAATCTAAAGCCAGGGCTGCAGTCTTATATCCGGCCTATTGTGCAGGCAGTGCCTGCTGGCCCTGATGGCATTCACTGATGAGGCTCCCATCGTCCCGCCACTTACAGACATACTTCACGAATGGCTGATATTGCACGGCATTAAAGTGCCAGATAGCAGCGCAACAGCCAAGGCCATCGATTGCAGCCTCAACCGCTGGGAAGCGCTCACGCGCTTCTTGGCAGACCCGACGTTGCCCATCGACAACGACCATAACGAAGAGCAGATACGGCCCTAGGCCACGGGCCGAAAGAACTGACTCTCAACCGGCAGGCCAAAGAGCGGCGGCCATCATGAGCCTGATCCAGAGTATCAAACTCAATGGGCCAGACCCTTACAAGTATCTGAGCGACGTGCTGACTCGGCTGCCCACGCACAAAACCAGTCGGATTGCAGAGTTACTGTAAGCGGCCAGTCCTCCCATCTTGCCCCCCATTTCCGAGGTCCCGAAGATGCCCATTTCACTTCTAAATGGACATTCTCATGGGTGCAATCAAAGGCGGTACTCGGCGCAAACACAGCGACGAATTCAAGGCCCAGGTGATGGCGGCCTGCCGTCAACCTGGGGCTTCGGTGGCCGGCGTGGCCAGGATTCATCAACTCAACGCCAATCTGGTCAGCATCTGGCTGCGCCAAGACAGAGATCGGCGCGCTCAGGCCCACGATACTGCTGGCACGCTGACCGATGTCAACCCCCGCCCGGTGGCGGTTGGCGCCCAGCAGTTTGTGGCTTTGCACATGGCCACCGTTGCGCAAAACGTTCTTCCCGGCACGAACTCGTCCAGTCAAGTCATCTGCGTTGAGTGGCAGCGAGGCGATGCCAAGGTCACGGTATCCCCCCGTGTCAGACTTGTTGTCGCCTCCTTAAAACAGAAGAAACTAGGGGGTGAGGACGATGAGAGAACGACGTGG